>NZ_CAWUDO010000051.1:0-60971 GCF_963920935.1 Nostoc sp. CCY 9925
TCAGTAGAATTGCTTTCTCCTAAGTGTACTTAACTGGACTGATAACCGCTATATCGATATAGAGTTACTATTTGATCCTACACCAGAAGAATGTACAGAAATAGCTATCTCTTCGGTCAATTACTGCTCATTAAAAATAAAGGAATTGGCGAAAAAATTAGAAATAAAAAATATAAGGATCATTAAAAAAATTCTTAGGCTTTCTGATCAACTTGAATCTTTATTAAAGAAATATGAGCCAGAATTAATATATCAAGCTTTACATAGTATGGCACTTTTAGCCTTATGCTATTTTAAACAAGGTAATGACAAAATTCCTGATTATGATTATGTAAAAAATATTGGTTATAAAATATATGGGCTAAATCATAAAGAGGCAACTATACAAGAAAAACAATGGAATTCATTTCTTAGGAATTATTTATTCTATAATATAGATGAGTTTGATTTAGAGATTGCCAAATCTATAGAGAACGGATTTTTCAATGAGGTTTCGCTATTGGCAGAGGCAGATAAATTAAATGCTAAAATCATAGCTGATAAATCAGAAAACTCATTTTCAGAAGCCTGGAAAAAATATCACAATACTTTTGCCAATAATCAAGAAGAAGTTGTAAGCTCTCTTTATGAGAGTCTTAAAAAAAACGTTCAATACATAAGTCCTATTAATTTAAATGGTACAGTCAAGCTTTTTAGATACTTAAGTGAAAATGAAAAAGCAAATGAATTAATTGAATTTTATATTAGTAATAGAAGAAGTAACAAAACAATTTTTGATTTGAAACATTCTTCATTTGCAAATCATATAGATGATCCAAAGATTATTGAAAGATTTAATTGTGAAAGCAAGTGTTCTGGAGATGATAGAAGCCCAGAACAAGTTATTATCAGTTTAGCTGCTAAAAATGGATGGAGTCAAAATGATATAGAAGTACTTTCTGCTCTTACAGTAGACGACTTCTACCAAATATTTATTAGCCAACATGGAGATCATTTATCAGGATTGGTTGATGCTTGCCTTCAATTTGCACAGATAGATAATGCTTCTGATGAGCAAAAGATGATATCTAATAAAACTATTGAAGCACTCGTCAAAATTGGAAAGCAGAGTTCGCTGAACGCACGGAGAGTAGCTAAGTTCGGTATAAGAATTGAAGGTGATATATAACAAGCACTCTTCATTGTAATCAATCTTTAACTGGTTCCTGCTTCAAAATTATTTATTGTCTTTAATAGCAGCTTGATAATTAATTTAGGTAGAGTTATGCCAAATAGGTGATAACAGGTAGATGAATCGGTAAGATAAAGAGCTAAGTTTGGTCAGTCCATTGCATTAAATCATCTCTAGCGTAGGATATATTAACACATTTAGTTTTGCTACTGCACTGCTGTAGTTACACAAGTGCTTACCCTTGGAGTTAAACGGATGATCATAAGTGAGATGAGGTCAAAGATTGACCGCCTTTGGAAGTATTAAACTCTGAAACCTTGACGAAAATGTAATAGGAGATTTACATAGGAGGATGCTAACGAGCATTTCCTGAAAAACATTTAAATCCATAACTCACTATCTAGGTTTGAGAAAGGGTTTTGCTTGCCTTCTCTATTGTTTCGATTATGCCTGAAACTGCTTATACTGCTCGTACTAACAATGCTTTTGTTTTAATTGAAACCCTTCGAGTTGCTGAACTGATGTACCAAGGTGCAACCCAGGAAGATATTCGGCAACGGGTATTGGTGGAGGATTTGTTTCAACTGCGCTCTCAAGCTTCCCGTGAGCGGGCGCTGCAAACTATTCTCAAACGTCTTCAGCAAGTCCCAGAGGAATATATTCAATTAATTGCCACTGGCAACCCTGACATCCGCCGATTCACCATATTGTTCCTGATTCTGCGAGAACACCGCCTTCTGCGCGAACTCATTGATGAAGTCCTGCTAGACAAAATTAAGGGTTTTGATTACGTCGTAACGGCTGCTGATTTGCGAACCTTCTTTGAAGGAAAGCGAGATCAAAATTCAACTGTGGCTGCATGGTCAGACTCCACCTATAAAAAGGCTGCTAGCAACACCTTACTGGTGCTAGTAAATGCGGGTCTATTGCAACCCACGTTTCCAAGAGGAAATTATCAAATTCGTTCTGTTCCGGTGCCATCAGCTTTGCGTCAACAATTACTCGCTGATGGGCTAAGTTATTACCTGACTCTCATGCTTGATTTTTAATCGACTGCTAACGCTTTAAATACTGCGTCTACAGGGTCAGCGTAAAATGATGTTTGAAATTTAGCAAACAACTCTGGCGGAACACTGGCTAAGTCCACAGCGCTTGCCATTGGTAAGAGGATACGTTTAGCGCCAGCATCAAAGGCTACTTGCAGGCTACCCGCTAGGTTACTGACTGGTGTAATCGTCCCACCAATGGTCATTTCCCCAAATATCGCAAATTGTGTTTGAACACTTCGTTTTAGAGAAGCAGAACATAACGAAACGAACAATGCTAATCCGCTCTCTTGCGGTGCGCCAGACCCTTGCAAGTCTAGTAACTGGAGCAAAAAATCCAAATTACTTGGATGAATGCTACTGCTAACTCTTTGGGCGTTAGCTTTGAAGTAATTCATGGCAATATTTAAACTGTCCTTCATCTTGCCAGCCGTCGCTACACCAGTGCGTACTAGCTTGCCAGTACCGGGTACTGCTTGCAGTTCAAGTTTGAATGCCCCAATTATGCCGCTATCTCCAGTACTGACAAAGTGCAAGTGACCGGGAGTCAGCATTTCCTGACTAATCAGGCTCGAACCACCCTGTTCCGGTACTGAGACAAAATGCTCATCTAGAGTTTCCAAGTCGATGTAGCTGAAATGCACATCGTAAAATTCCATTCCGCCAATTTTCTTTAACTGTTCTTTCACCCGCCGTCGTACCCGCAGCCCATATACTAAAGCTTCACGCACATCTTCCTTACTAAATGAACCATCTGGGAAAAGCAGTTTAAGCAGCCCTGATACAGTTTTGCGAACTGCTTGAACATCTCGTTGCTTAAGATTGTTACCTAGTCTGAAGTGGAGGTCTATGGCATCGGCAAAACTGCGTTTACGCATTTCCCGCAGCCACTCCGCTAAGTAATCGACAATAAACCCGTACTGGTTGGTGAAATTCTCTGGGCTAAATTTGGGGATTTCCCAGCCAGGAATATAAGCGTGAAAACGGTCGAAGAAGGCGGTGTCAATCATGGCTTCGGGGAAGGGTGCCAGCAGGTGTGAGGTCTTTACTAAGGATTCCACGCTTTGATTAATGTTGCCGACAAAGACCATAGAAGCATTAGCGGTAATCTCTGCCTTACCGCGTGCAAAAGAACCTGATGCCATGTAGTCTTTCATGATTTGCACACCGTCGTTATCGTGGAAGCTCATGCCTGCTACTTCATCAAAAGCAACCACGTCAAATAAACCTACTAGTCCGACGCGACGGTTGGACATATTGTAGAAAAGATTCGCTACTGTAGTTTTTCCACCAGAAACCAAGATTGAGTTAGGAGAAACTTCTTTGTAGACGTGGGATTTACCTGTAGAACGGGGGCCAAGTTCGCAGCAGTTGTAGTTATTTTCACAAAGGGCTATTAAACGGGCAAGTAGATGCCATTTCACGTCTTCGCTGACAGTAGTGGGTTCCAGTCCTGTTGACCGAATCAGCAGGTCAATCCATTCACTGCGGGTAAAAGCTGGGCGACCCGCAAACAATTCATCCATATCCACATTAGGCATTTGGATAGGTTTGAGACTTCCGACAATGAAGGGACTGGGTTTGGTTCCTGCTTCATATTCCAGTTGTAAAATACACCAAATACCACCACCCAAAAGCTTTTGGTTGGGTTTGACAATTTCTGGATCAATGACTACGCCTTTGACACCCAGGTTCATTAAAGTTCCCTGGTAGATGTCATCTCTGTCGTTGAGCGTTACCGTTACCCGGTCAATGATGGTAAATCGTCCCAATTCCCGAATTTTAGATTTGATCTGTTCTGCTTCATCAGGACGGACATAATTCTGTGCCAGGATGTTTTTTACACGGGTAACGCCTTCTTCAATGGTGGTTTCGTCGTCGGTCGCGCAGTACATACCGAGTAGGTATTCCAGCACATACACTGGTACGTTAGCGCCTTCTTTAATACGTTTAGTCAGGTCTTTACGTACTACCTTTCCAGGGTAAATGCTGTTTAGTTTTTGATTCAGGTCATCCATTTTGGGGCAGGGAGCAGGAGAGAATAATTTGATATCACCGATATTGTGACTATATTGGCTTAGAAATCTCCAAAGTCGTTAGCGATCCCTAAACTAACTGCCCAGGTTTCTCGGAGCAATTCACTTTCATCGTCTGCATCCTTAACTATTAAATAGACGTTACTAGGGGGATTAGCGGTAGTTACGGTCAACCTTAAGTTAATTTCCCGATCGCTAGGATGTGGGCTAGTGCTGCTTAAGTTTGCTCCTCGCACATCTGTTATCGGTGTATTAGTTTGGGGATCGTAGAAAGCAACTGTAATTTGACGCGATCGCCATCTCCCCTCAACCGCATCACTTTGTACTAACGTCAATGTAAAACGATTATTCGTTACCCGCCGAACTCTGGCACTTACCTGTACCCCTACTTTCCTGGCTGGGCCTTCGTCTCCTTTAACCGCCCGTTGGTGATGATAGGTAATGACTGGTACGCATACTTCTTGGAGAGATGCCCCGCCGTGGACAAACTGCGCTCCTGCACCTTGGACGGCAAAGCGTAAACTACCACGAGGTACGATCGCGACTGTGCCATTTTCTGTATAGGGCAGGCTAAAGTGCAGTAAGGTTGAGTCATTCAACTGTTCTCGTGCTAACAGGTAGCGGCGTTTGCTTTCCAGTACTACTTCACTACTTGGTAGGGGTCGCTTGTCTGCCTCTTGAATGGGGCGACGTTGGTATAAAAAACCGTGATCTGCGGTGATAATAACGTTTGTACCATTGATAGAATTACAAATTTTCTTTACCAGCCGTAGCAGTTCGCTAATTGCTGTTCCGCAAGCTGATAGTACTTGACGTTCGCTGGATGCCTGATCGCCGATCGCATCAATGACGTTGTGATAAATGTAGATTAGGCGATAAGGTTGCACAGCAGCCCGTCCTTCGTCAGTATTCATCTCTAGCAGGTCTTTGGCACTAAGTACTGTAGCTTCTACTCGACTATTTTGATTTAGTACCTTTTGCCTTGCTAATGCTCCTTTAGTACCAAGCCCATCCAGTCGGACATCATCATCACCTGGTATCAGTTCTAGCTTTGACCCTGGAAGAAGTGCTGCCATACCCAACCGTGTCACGCTGGGTAAAACTCCCAATTGTGCCTCTAGACTGGTTTCACCACGAACTTCTTTTTTAATTACCTCTTCTAGTTCGCTGGCGACTTCGTAGCGCAAAGCATCGGAGATAATCACAAATACTTTTTCGCGATCGCTCCGTTCTAAAATTGGGAATACGTGCCTGCCAAAAAATCTAGTTTGAGATGCTATGCCCTCCAATTCCCAGTTGTTGTTGCCAAGGGCATCAGACCAAGCTTCTCCTATACTATCCAGGAACCATTGGGTGTATAGATTTTCCACATCGTCAATTAAACCCTTGAGGATATCCCCTTGGGCATCATCGCTTTTGACGATAAAGTGGCGGTAAGCTTTGTCAAAGGAGTGTAAATCGCTGGCGTAGGCTTTGAAGAGAAGTGGGGCTGGCTGGCGGAATCCTTCTGGATACTGTTGCTTAAATTCCAACAGAGCGATCGCAGCTTCCAATGCTTGATAAATCTTCTCATACTGGGGGAACCAAATCAGGGTATGACGTGCCTGTAACCAAGTTCGCCAGGGTGTCAATTCTGTTATTTGTTGCCCCATTTGCATTTGCAGGGTTTTAACGCAGGTGCGGATTAATACCTTATCTACCACCTCGAAACTGGCTGCTTCAAATAAAACTTCCGGCTCTAAATTCTCTATAGCATCAAATATATGTAATTGTTCTGCCACCTCACTGCTGAGGATCTTCCAGCCTAGAGAATCCTGCTGGTCGCGCATCCACTGGTCGATAAAAGCATAAGCCCGTTGTCCAGGAGTGATAACTTGGTTTGCTAGCTGGGGCGGGATGGTATCGTGCAGAGATTTAGCAAAATGCGTGATTAGCAGCTGCACGAATAACTTGTTTAAACTGGGGTTTTGCTTCGGAAAGTCCGTGTGTTCCTGGACTACTTCCCAGAAGGCCTCAGGGGAGATAAAACGCTCAATATCAGACCAGAGGGCGTTATCAGACTCTAATAACCCTCCCAGCAGCACCCGCCGAATCAGTGTCCCTGCATCGGGTACTTTTAAGCCTGCGAGGACGGAAAGCATAGCCAGGAGTAATCCCCGTTCGTCGCTGTCGGGGGAAATACCCATTGCTTGCAGGGTTTCTGTCCGTTTGCGGCTTTTAAAGAATTTCTCATGTTCCCGGATGACAATTTCCAGGCGGCGCGATCGCAATCCTAAATCTGCATAGATAAGGGCGGCAGGGTCAGCAGAGAAGGTTAAACCGCTTTTTTGGATGTCTAGAAGCCAGTTTTCTTGGGGCGCAGGTTCGGCAAAGGGGGCGTACAGTAGAAAAGTTTGATTGGGTTGCTCGACCAGCAGGTGATATTTGACAGTAAAGGCAGTATCAGCGAGTTGGAGTTTTTCTACGCCTTCGAGTTGGAGTTCATTAAAGCTGCTGGTAAATTGTTGTTCGGGGTCGTACCAAAACACCACCCTTCGTCCTGGGTGCAACCAACGGGCTGAATCTTGGAAGAGGATTTCTAGAGTGTTTTGGATACGAGCGGTGTTCATAGAATTGTTTACACAACTTTTTAGGAGTGAGTTAAGTTACGTGGGGCAAAAGTTGATGTGATTTTCTTACTGAGGCAGAATCAACTCGCAAAAATTTTATTTTTTGCCGTTCAAACAGGAATCATAGCCTTATAGTGTTTTTTTGTCGTTAGCTAATGACCATCTGTTTAGGAACAGATGCACTAAATAATAAATAATGTTTTGCTAGGGGTATCAGTACGAAAAGCTAATTTGCAGCTTTGACCAACATCGAAATTGATGCGTACAGTTGTTACTGTTCGCCCTTGAGTGAGCAGAGATTGTTTATCTATTTCTGTGATCGTGCCTGCACCTAGACGGCAATGTACAACTCGCATATCCCTATGAACTGTCTGACGACACAAGGCTTTGCCCAATTTTATACCGCTATAGCCTGGGCGAATTTTCATCTTTTCATGTTCGCCAGCAGAAATTTTAGCTAGATATTCACCTATGCAAATCAAAAATGGCGCATCTTGAATCTGCGATCGCCATTTTTCAGAAATAACTTCCAATCCAAAAGCAGCACCGCCTAAGCCACCGACAAAAGCAGCGATTGAATCAGTATCACTGCCTATCATATTAGCTGCGGTAATAATGCTTTCCTGGGTTTGTTCTGGCTGACGGGCAAACAAATAAACCCCAGCGATCGCAGTCGCTAACCCAGAACCTTTGGTAGCTTGGTCAAAACAGCCTAGTTGCTCAAGTATGTTTTGAGGTGATTCATCTTTACGTAATCCTAACCAGACTAGACGCAACCACTCCACAGCTTCTTGTTTGGTTTTCTCAAAGACTACCTCGAAAGATTCTACCCTTCCTTTATTCCATTCAGTCAGCCATGTTTTCAAAGCGGGTATTTTCGGAATTTGCAACTGTTTTACCCAGTTGCCAAGTATTTCAATCAACTGTTGACCTATGCTAGGTTTTGACCACTGCAATACAGTTTGTAGTGCATATCCATATAAGAGCGCTCCAACGATAGCTCTTGGATGACCGTGACTAATTATTGAATTACGCCAAATATCTGCTTCAGCTTGTTCCCAACGGCCAACATTAGCTAATACATGAGGTGATATTCTCATGGCTGCACCATTGGCACCACCATCACGGTAGTTTAAACTGCCTTCTTTCATCTTACGGCTAAAAAAATTGCTATTCCAATCAGCCGACTTGCGCTGTATTTTCTCAGCTGCTTCCTTGACGGTGCCACCTGCACCACGAGCATATTCTAGCCACATTGGATACTCAAATTTACAAAAGGGATGATAGTCAAAGCATCCATTTAAGGATATACACGCAGCAGTGCAAATAGTTAATTGCGTATCGTCAGAATATTCCCCAGCAGCAATATAATCCTCATAACCTTGGAAGCGTCCACCAACACGCTTACTCCATGACTGGTAGTCAGTAACTTGCTCTAAACCCATTTTATGTTTGAGGTCGTTATGCGAACGGATAAATTCTGTCATCCAACCTAGTGCATCACCAGCCGCAGCAGCAATTATCGAACCAGCACAGCGATCCTGGAGTGAGTCAATCGATAATAATTGATTTTTTTCTTGCATAACCAACTCGTTAATAAATAAGCTGCTTTTAACTACCTCTAACAATCCACTCAGAATGCCAATCAAAATCACGAGATGATACTCGGATATTTCCTCTCCATCCTGCTTGCCGTACATTTTGCTCATGGCGTGGAGAGCGGATCACGATTTCCATTATGTCTGCTAAAGGGATACCATCTCGGATCAAAACTTCAGCTTGAATACAAGTAGGTAGGTTAATTGGTTTACTATTGCGATCTTGTAAGCCCTGTCTGTCTTGTACTGTATCATCGAATAGAGTTTGAAGTGTGTGATAACCAGGCGCTATGTGACGACCTCCACCTGTGGCAGCATTGAATTTGCAGAATTCTATTCCTTGTTTCCATAAATAATCAGGCTTGATATATAACAAAACTACAGGTTCCTCAGATTTATGTACAAGCCCATAAAGCATAAAAAAATTATAGTAAGTTAAACTACAATTGACATAATTTTTGTACTTCTGCCCTTCAGGTTTTCTACCATCAAATGGGTTAGTGCAAATATTATTCTTTTCTAATTGATATAAAGATAATATAGCGTCCGCACGACAAATATTATTTAGATTCTCAAGACGGGTTAAATGTAAAATTTTTTCGATTCTCTTGTGTAAAACAAAAGATTTAATATCTTCAGCGTCTGGTGTATTATATCTGGAGAAGGCTGGGAGAATTTGAGTCTCTGATGAATTAGCTAATTCAGTTTTTTCATCTAGATCAAAACTTTCAAAACATACGTCATCTAGAACCCAATCAAAAGATATCTTATCAAGAATATCCTCTGTTGAATCTGCCAACGTTATTTCTGCATCTGATAATCGAAACAATTCATCCCATACTATCTGCTGTTCATTCCCAGTACTTAAAATCTCCGTTAATGAATCTAATGCAATTTTTAACTCTTGATCTTCACTAAATATTTTGATAATATATTGGTCTTGTGAATCTAAAAGATAAAAAATAGAAATTTTCTTTCTAACAGTTGTAATAGGAGATAATTCTTGGTAGCTAGTTACTTTTTGATTTTTTTCTCGAATTACGATATCGAGAGCGATATTCTGTATATCTGCAATTGTTAAAGCAGAAATATCAGGATATTTATCGATGGTAATAAATTGTCCTAAGCTTTTTAATTCTAAAGGCGCATCCTGTAAGCGTGTATTATCAAAATTAATTTGATTTGTTAAAGGATCAGCTATAGCATAAATGTTTTGAGTATAAGAAGGTTCTAATACAGATTTTTCTTCCTCAAATATTTTTTTGCCAAAAGGTGTAATTTTTAAAGTAGAGTCTGAGGTTAGTTCTAAAAATTTCCAAGATTGAAGATTTTCAGCAACATTTCTCATGAGCATAGAATCTATACCCAGAACATTTGCTAACTCTTCTATAGTTACTGATGGAACGACATTAATTGCTGTGCTTAGTATGAACTCTTCAAATATATCTACTTTACGCAATTCGCTAATAGTAGCCTTCACTAACATCTGTTGGACGTTATAGCGAACATAGCGCCCAGCTAATACTTGATATCCTTGGGATTCAATTTTATCTACTAATTTGCTTAAACGAGAGTCTACTTGGTTAGCATTAAAGGTTAGATACATTTATAAACCCTTTATATTTATGTACAACTTGTGATACTTTTTGATATATAGGAAGTTGCGTAAATAAATCGTGACAGCCTACGATTATGAGCAATTCTTTAGCACGGGAAAAAGCGACATTAACTCTTTCAGGTGTTTGAGCAAATCCAAATTTGCTTTGCTGGTTGTTGCGAACCATGCTGACAATGATGATGGGTTTTTCCATACCTTGAAACCTGTCAACTGTGCCAGTACGAATATCTAGGGAAGGAAATCTATCAGCAGAAAAGTAATTTTCAATTCGTCCTAATTGAGCGCCATAAAATGTGATAATTCCTATTTCTTTTTTAGGCAAACCCTGAGCGACTTTAGGTGCCCAAGATTCTTCCATTTGCTTACATAATGTTTTAATTTTTCTAATTTCTACGTCGTTATAATATGATGTGCCATCTCTTATTTCATGAAACTCTCTACCTGTAGGCATTGCAGCCCACATAATATGATTATCTTCCCCGATAATTGAACCCGCTAAATTGTGTGCGCGTTCAATATCAGGATTGGTAAGCCCACAACTAAGTCCACCATCGCCTTCATCATAAAATTGGTTGATTGCTTCCATAATCTGTGGATGCATTCTATACTGGATATTTAGCCGTCTAGTTATACTTGCTTGGTTAGTTTGTGCTGCTTGAAATTGCAACTGAAACCATGATTGCTCTAAAAATTGAAGATTATCTATAGGGATAGAAAGTTCTTCAGCAAGCTCATCTAAATTTTCTTCATCTAAAATGGGTGGTAACTGACGATAGTCACCAATCATCACAATTTTTTTACCTTTTAATGTGGGTATAAGTAACTCTGGAGGAATGCTTTTACTTACTTCGTCAATAATTACTACATCAAAGTGGCCAAATTTTTGTAAGTAATTACATCCTGCTGCTTTCATGCAGGTAACGCCGATAACATTAACGTTATCCAAATATTTTTTTTGTAACGCCTCATATTCTTCGTTAATAGGGTGTCGTAATTTTTTAATCCATCTTTGAATAGTTGGTTCCCATTGGTTAAGGTAAGCTTCTGATTTTTCAAGCTCTTGTTGCCATAACTCAAAGTTAAGATGAATATTTATTAGAAAATTGAGATTAAATAATTCCTCATTATCAACATCTGGTTTAAGCCAATTAGGGATTCCCTGGTAAATGCTTACCCACCAATGTCTAAAATTGTTTAAATTTAGTTCCAATTCATCTACCTGCTTTTCAATTTCTCTAACTTGATTAGATAGTTCTGTAACTTCATTGAAAGCTTTATTAGTAACTTCTCTAATACTTTCAAGTTCAGAATCTATATGACTATTAATTGTTGAAAGTATAGTTAAAGGAGCTAGAGTAGCTTGTAAATTATCTTGAGATTCCGATGTTAGCAGAAGCATTTGCTCTGTTTCAGTTTGTAATTTATTGAGAAAATCTTTTGCACTTTCAGCAATAGCACTGCTAACTTTGCCTGTAAGTTTATATAATTTAGATTCCCAATCTCTTGCTTGATTGTTTTGGATTAATTGCTCGTATTCTCGCTTAATTGCTTCTAACTTAATAGCTGCGATATAAATTTTTTTTTGTTCGGATGATTGATTTATATCTGCAATAGCAGTACTAGAATAGTTGTGTAATAGATTAATTGCTTGTATATGACGTTGACTGTTAATTCTGGTTGCAAGTTGTTCTCTTATTTGAGAAACTTGTGTCTCAAAAGGCTCTATGTTAATTAATATTTTTTGGTTTTGCAAAAGTAACCAATATATTTTATTACCAACTTTATATATTTCATCACATTCATTTAGCTGAAATATTAGTTCATTTATTTCGAGTTGGCACTCATCAATATATTGTTTCCAAGGTTGTTGACAAGCTTCTAGTGCAATAGTCTGTACCTGTAATGGCAATGAAATTAAATCTTCTGTAAGAGAATGACGTTGTTGCAAGCATCGCTTCAATACTTCATAGATTTGAGAGTTAGCTGTTAATTGCCAATTCTCAAGCTCACAGAGTGCCAATGTAAGTTCTGTTTTACGATTTTTTAGCTGCTCAATTTTTATCTGTTGGTTAGCAAAAAATATACTATTCGATTCAATGAGATTTTGTAAATCAGATTGCATAGAATCAATCTGATGCTGCCGAGCTTCTAGTTGAGCGTAAGTATCTCTTTTTGTATTGTATTCTAATTCAAGAGAAGTCTTAATATCTAGCAATTGATGTTGCTGTTGAGGAAAGGCTTCTTCAACTTGCATATAAGCTTGAAATTTATCTAACGATGTCAATAATGGACATAACCCTCGTACAATTTTTTGGTGATTTAATAAACGGTTTTCGCATTCAGCAGATGTATTGTTTACCCATCTATCAACAACGTTTTCACTTAGAAAAGGTTTTCCTTCTGTACTAACGCTTCTGGTACTTCCGTCTCGCACAGGACGTAAGACTGGGTGGTGAGATAATCGGCTTAAAGCGTTATCTACTGCTAGGTTGGCTTGAGAAGCAATTAGGGTACGCCCACCTTTAAGGGCAACTTGATAGCAAATTTCAGTAATAACCGTTGTCTTGCCTGTACCAGGAGGCCCTTGTAATAAAATGAGATCCTCCGCAGCTAGTACAGCTTTCACAGCTGCTAATTGGCTATCATTAGCCTGACCCAGGAATAAATCTTCTTTAGCTAGTTGGATAGTTTTTTCTAGCGGTCTAGCCTGAGAAGCTTCAAAGAAAAATTTGCTTAAATTAAAGTTTTGTGTATAACCTAACCTCAAGTTTCTTAAAGCTTGTCCTTGCCATTGAATTTGAGCAAGGCTACCAGTGTCTTTAAAAAACAACAATATTGTTTCAGGTAGTGCAAAATTATCCTGCTTTAACAACTCTGCTATATCAGGTTCTAGTTTGAGTTTTATTTGGTTATGATTACGTCTAACTGATTCAATTTTCCCTAATTCCTTACCCGCACGTCTATTGCGAATTTCAGCAGAACTTGCAAGAAACTTTAAAGGTTCGTTTACAGTCTTTTCAGCGCGCTTCCAAAATTCATCTAGGCTGATCGAAATCGAGCCATTACTGGTAGCTAAAGCAGCATCCACCGCAAAGGTTATATGTTTTGCGGATGCAGAGTAGTTGTAGGAAATAATAGGAACATAAAACTGACGGTTTTCTGCTATGCGGCGTTGTATTCCTAAGTAAGCTTCCCAGGCTTGTATTTGGGCATAGGTTGGTACATAAGAACTACAAACAGGCATTGTTGCTATTTCTGCAAATGCTGTTTCTGGAATACCTATATTATTTTGATGAGCGCGTTGTAGGAGAATCAGCCGAGGTAAAGAAAAAGAATCTACCCGTCCTTGTTCTAGGTCTACTAAATTAATTGCAGTTAAAACTAAATTGCCTGTACCATCTCGCTGAACGATTCCTGAAAGCTGTAAAGTTTGTTGCCGTTCTTCTAACTTCAGGGGTAATTGGAAATCATCCCGATCTGTTGCTACTATAAATTTCCATTTTTCTTCATATTCTGAATTTCTTCCTGGCTCTTGTCTGCGAACATAAAAGAGACAAGGCTCCGAACCTAAAAGATGAGATATAAGTTCATCAGCACGAGCGTGTCGTTCCCAATAATCAGGATAGGCATTTAGTACATCCGCTCCTTCAATATGGCTAACAAAGTGAGCGCTAGCACTTCTTAGATAGTTGTAACCCCAAGTTTCCGGTATCACCTTGTCACCCCATCTGATAAACGATAACTAATCAACAGGATTGAAGATTTTTGTGTAACAGATTCACACTTCAGAATGAACCTGTTTCAACAACTCCAGCTTCCACTGCGAGGCTTTTTCTAAGTCAGCAATTTTTAAATCTGTACCTTCATAAACTAAACCTTTGAAGCGCGTGTAGTTGTACGCTACACCATCGTCAAGGTCAAGATTAATTCGTGCATCGGCTTGGGTTTGCAGTTTGGCTTGGTAATCTCGCAGTTCTAGCTGTTGGGCTTGCAGTTCTTTCAGGCGGCTTGTAGCAGCTTTTTTAGCGGCGCTAGAACTGGTATTATCTAGCTGTTGTTGCGCCCTGGCAATTTCCCCATCTAGTTTGACTTGCAATTCCAAAACATAATCAGTGCGGATACGAGCAAGAGCATCTTCGCTGTAACGGTGTAAATATAGTAATGCGCCAAAAGCTCGTTTTTTGCCACTAGTAAACAGCCAGTAAATGGGGCGTTTTTTATAAGTTTGAATGTGGTCAGAAATGAATTCTTGCAGAAAGTAGCGGCGGATGCGTTCTTGGGCGCTTTCGCCGTTTTTGAGGGTGAGGGCGTTGGCGATGAAATTGAGGTTTTCGGTAAGGGTTTCGGGACTGTAGGCGACTCGCAGAAATTCTATGAAGCGGGTAACGATATCGTTATCAAAGTATGCTTGGTCTGTGATGGGAATTATTGCATCACTGCTGGCGCTTAAGGTTTGGTGTAGGGTGGAGTCAAAAGGTTGTCCGGCGTGGATGAGTCCGGGTTTGTCGAGGGAGTAGCGCCCCATGATACAGCCGACGGCGTAAGAGATGAGGGAACGGATATCTTTGTTTAAGTCGGCGCGGCGGATGGTGATTTGATCGTCGGGTACTTCTGGGGTGAGTTCGTCTTGTAAGCAGTATGCTTCTATCCAGTAGCGATTATTTTCTTCTTCTAGGCGTTGGAGTTCGCGGAAGGCTGTTTCTGATTTGTTTTGCCAGATGGTGAAGGCTTCGCTGAGGTGTTTGGTGTTGTGGCGTAATAGGGGGTGGGTTTGGAAGTCCCAGGAGGTTTCAAAATTGTCCCAATCTTGCTGAGAGAGATGTATCGCATCATAAACGAAACCAGAAATATTTTCGTAATCATTTCTCCACTGCTTAGGAATAGGCATATTTAAAACTTGGCCTATTTCAAAGTGTAAAGTAGGTGCAAAATCTGCAAGAATTATTTTGGATAATTTGGAGTTGATAATTGCAATTATAATAAAACTTGCTTTATCGCTTTCAAAAAAAAGTGAAGGCCCTGTACTATCAAAAATAAAGCCTTTTGGATAAAATCTGCCTACGAAACTAGTTGAAGAAATTCCTGTCCAACTTATACTAGGTTGAAAATAAAAATCGGGATTTCTAATATATGCTTTTGGAAAAGAAAATAATTCTTGCCCATCATTTGCCCAATTAATAACCCACTCTTGATTTCCATACCATTTTTTATAAGAACCACCTTTATTAAGAGGAAACCATTTTTTATTTAAAATTTTAGCGTCATGGCGTGATGAACATGATAATTCTAGGTTATTTCTAGAAGATTCAAACCAAAGACGTAAAAACCTGTCATTCTTTGAAGTGTCAATTCCTTTCTTGCCAACACTAATATCTTTAAGAAAAATTGAATTATCAAAAATCTTTAAAATATTATGTGTCACCCAATAAGCAATTGGACTATTTGGAATTCTTAAAAAATCACCCGACTTTGCATAATCAGGGCAAACGCATCTAAATTACTCTTGATCACAACGAAGGTTAAAAACCAACGAAAAAATCAGGATTTCGCGCTTGATTATTTTTTAAGCCCCAAAGCGATCGCCTAAAATTTTCGCAATAAGCAAGAGTTAATGACATTAATTTTAGTTCTATTGAGAATAGACTTTGCTTGTTGACATGATGCGGCCGCCCTGTTTGCATAATACAGATATCCACAATCAGGATTTTTAATTGCCTCCAAAGTTTTTAGTTCTTGTTTTTGATGTCCTTTAAAATCTGAAAGCCTAATGTAAGCTCCTAAGTAATTTGTATTAGCTGTCTTCCGCAGACAAAAAGTACAAACTGGTATACAAGCAGGCTCAAAAGCATTATATTCTAATTGAACCAATGAAGTAATTGTAAAATTATTTAATAGTTTAGTCCTAAAGATTTCATAAGTAGATAAGAACATCCAAACAAAAGGTGTTATTAAGCCTAAATAACTATGTTCATGTGTAAGGCTGTCAAACCGTTCCATAAACATGGAAAAAGCATCAGACTTGGAATCTGGATGATTTTTACTAGCAAAATCTTTTAAAACTTGATTTAAACTCTTATTTCCCATATAAGGCGGGTTCGCAACC
Source organism: Nostoc sp. CCY 9925 (assembly GCF_963920935.1). Classification (NCBI taxonomy): domain Bacteria; kingdom Bacillati; phylum Cyanobacteriota; class Cyanophyceae; order Nostocales; family Nostocaceae; genus Nostoc; species Nostoc sp. CCY 9925. The sequence goes on from NZ_CAWUDO010000051.1 coordinate 16,182, forward strand.
ACAACCCAATACTTATTACTCAACAAATCCGCTTGTAATAACAACCCCCGCAAAGCCGGAACAAACTCCCGGAATAGCGAATCACTCGCTTCTAAATTATCTAATTGCCATTTCAAGTTTTCATTATCAAAAGCTGGCGGAATAATTAAACTTCCTAAATTTTCTGCATCTTTAAAAGCTTCAATTAACGGTTTCCAATCTTCAGCATTTAATTCTGTTGCTGGTGGTAAAGTCTGACTATGGGTAGGACGCACCGCCGTAATATTTAAAACCAGATATTTCCGCAAAATCCGCGAATTCTTCGCCCGTGCCTTCATCAATACCGCAAAACTTGCCAATTGCGCTGCACGTTCATCAATATCTAAACCATACAAATTGTGCGTCAAAATCAGCGCCGGAATATCGCGCTCTAAATAACCTTGCTCTTTGTAAATTTCAAACAGCAAATCAAACGCATACACCAAAATATGACCACTACCACAAGCAGGGTCTATCACAGTCAACTCTTGAGGCGTTAAAGCTTGCGGTTTTTCACCCTCACCATCATCGTTAGGATTTTCCAAATAGTAAGGCATATACTCACGCAAGCGTGATTCTGGGTGCGCCTCTAACCACAACCGCCCTAAACTGTTCTCCACCATATACCGAACAATCCAGTGGGGAGTAAACAATTGCGTCGCTGCGGGAATATCTGCGGCTGCAACCTTTGACTTTGCCCCCATCACCTCATCCTTGCGTTCCGAAATGTAGAACTGATACAGCCAACCCACTACTTCAATATTCTGCCAGTCCTCCTCTGGAATCTCCTTTACCAGCCGCCGTACAATTGAATCCTGATTTAACAAGTTTCCAGGTAAAAACAGTGCTTGGTAGTTATGGCGAGGGTCAAACAGTGCCGGAATTCCCTCTGCCAGAGCTTTACACTGAGCTAACAGCAGACGGCGGTAAAGAAACTCATCGGGATTAGGATCGTGATTGGCAAAACTGCGCCACTCATTGAGAGTATCCAAGTCAAGTCCAGGTAAATCCCCCATTTCGGCAATAGAACTAGCATCCCGTAACAAATCAGGGTCTACCAAATTGGAGTCGCTACTACTCAACACCCGCCCGATATATCCATTCACCTCCATAAACCGCAACGCCGCCAAACGGTTAAACCAGGTGTAGGCAATTTCATCTATCAGCGCATCTACCGCCTGGAGTTGGCTGGAACTTAGTGTTAAATCTTGCAAGCGATTTCGCAGTTGATGATACTGGTTTGCTTCCGTGGTATTTAGCGTTTGACCCGCTACCAGCAGTCCACCTGCAACTGTCTGATGTTCTGTAATACTTTTGTGAGTTATACCAAATTGGGCAGCACGGGCTTTAACTTGTTCTCGTAGGTAACGACGTGCCCAAATAGCAAAGTTTTTGATAGCGGTGCGGTTCATAAGCTGATGAGGGAATAGGGTGATGCAATAAAGGTAGGAAAATGATTGGTAAAACTAAGTAATATTACTCAAGGCGAACGCGATGATTTTGTTGAATCTCATCCAATAGCGTTTTCCGCAACACCTCTAGATAAACATCCACATCTTGGAGTGTTTCCAGTAGGGGTTTAGGCGCAACTCTCGCTACCTGTAGCGATACGATGGGTTTGACATAAGTAGCTTTGCCGTTACTGCCATTGTTTGACTGACGCTGAATGATTTCATTGGCTTGCTGATCTACTTTTTGCAGCAATTGTGGGAGGATGCTTTCTAGTTCACTTTGACGTGCGATCGCAGAATCGATGCTTGTTACTTGGTTAACTGAGGTGATAACTTTATCGATATCTTGGGTGATATTGCTGAGGTCAAGCTGTGCAGAAATGTCTTGGTGAGCGGAAGTCACATACTCAGCTAATTTCTCCCGCATTGCCTTGCTTTTAGTCTCAACCTGATAAATTTGAGTTTTTAACGCTTCCTGCACCTTGTCTTTGACAGGTAGGAGTAACATTGCTAATTCTGGAATCTTGGCAGTGGGGTCAGACATCGCCAAAATTTGCTTAACTAAATCTATCCGCCTGAGCAAATCTGGGTCACTAATATGGCGTAGTTCTGGTTCTAAATTTTTCAGGTCATTACGAGCTTGCTGGAACAGCTTAATTTGTGTGCTAAAGAAAGATTGCAGCTTTTGCACATCTTCGATAAATTCTTCTATATCATCCCGTCGCTGACGAAATGTGTCGAAAAACTTAGCTGCACTGTCCTTGCTTAACAATTCACCTAGCAAATCTAAGTTAGTACGCAGTAATTCAGCAAAGGGAAGCCCACCTTCTGCTTGGATTAACCAACCTTCTAGTTCTTGAGAGCGTTTTGTGAGGGCATTTTTGTATTGTTCAAATAGCAACTGTGGATCGCTAGACATATTGCCATTGAGTAAGTCGCTGGCCATATCTTTGGCAATCTTCAAGTTTGCTGGGTTAATTTCATCGGTAAGGCGGACGGTATATTTATCTATTTCTTTGCGCGATCGCAACTGTAACACTAAACCTTTATCATGCAGATTAACGTTGCCTTGAGCGTGTCGCAGTTCTATTACACCCTTGTTAGCAAGTTCCGCCATCACTCCCAAAGTGTCAAATTCTGACCAACCATAGGGACGGACTGCAAACTTATCTACCAATGCCTTAATACTGACAAGGCGGCGAAGGCGGGTTTCTTCCATTAACCAAGCTCGCATTTCACTATGAGCAGCCACATTAACAGGCTGTCCGTTAATATCTTGTTCTTGACTCTCACGAGTTAGGGCATTACTTACCTGATCTTCGTTTTCAAAACCACTAGCCACGTAACCGAGCTTTTGATACACATTACCTACCAAATAGCTCAAACCTTCATTCAGCAAGCTTTTAGTGTCTCGACTGCGAATTTCTAACTTGCTACCACAGGCAAATACATCAGCACGAGTAATCAAATCCTCTAGGATAACTTTCAATTCCTGACGGCGTTTGCTATTCTCGTCTCCCCGTGCAATTAAAATTCTCTGGATACTAGGACTGAGGTTGCTGCTATTTTTCAGACGCAAGTACTCGTCTGTTTTAATTAAAATATTGAGATCATCCAGTAGACGCTGGTTATCAGGCAATCGCACCAAGACTTCATAACGAGATCCCGTAGTGCCAATGCAGAAAGCATCATCTTGCATAGCAGCGTAACTTTCGGCATAAGGGGTAACAATATGCAGGGTTAAGTCGTTAGTTTGCTGCCCAAAAGTTTGTTCATCCAGCTTGCGGTTAAATGGATACTTATGACGTTGGCTGTATCGTAGTTCTTTGTCAGTAAAAATTGAATCCCAGACAAGCTGTTGTAATTCTTTGAGAACTTTGATTGAATCAACTTGAGTATTTTTGATTTCTCTGCCAATATCTTGCTCCTCATGGGTCAAGAAAATATATTCATCGCCATTACGCTGGATAAGAGTTTGACGTTCCAACCGCCCCAAAGATGCTTCTACCTGCTGCCGCAAAGCTAGTTTATCCTGGTCAATATTACTTAAGCTAAGAGTAGTTAAGTTATCCAAATTAGCCCGAATTTCTTTCAGGTACTTGACCATGAATAGGGTCTTCAATAGATCAATGTCAAAAGAATGTAGTTGCGGATTCCGACCCGCCTGAATAATAACTTGGTTGATCGAACTATCCAAAAAGCCTTCTACTGCCATGTAAAAGGTGTGGAACGGAACCAGCACACCAAGAGGTTCTCCGGCTACCGCTTGGGATGCAACCTGAAAAGCATCCAATAGCGATCGCTCTCCTGATGCCAAGTGCTTACCAGCAGAACCCATGAGGCGAATTTGAGTGAAAACCTTTTGTAACAGATTAAATTGATAGGGAATAAAGGGATACGCGGTAAAAAAATCTTGAGGATTGCCATATCCCGGCATATCGGCGCTGTCCTGAGTAAAAGCAATTTGGTTTCTCAGAATAGCAATCTTCTGGCTATACAAAGCTTCCAACCCAGCCCGTGCTGCATCAGTTTTGCCCAGCAAGCGTAACTTAATTACCTCATCGGTATTAGCAGAAGACAAATTCAGTGGGCGATAAAAACGACCAATAATCTTAGAAAAATCCTCGCCTTTAATCTTGTTTTTGGTAATCTCATCCATTGCCTCTTGGGATGTCACCACTACCCAAGCTTTTCCCAAACAGTAAGTACCCAAATCTTCCACAACAGTCTGTAGGTTCAGCATCAGTTTGCTGTCTTCACCGATATACTGTCCTACCTCATCCACCATAAAAATTAGGCGATGTTGCGGCCCTTTACTATCCAGATACTGCTTTACCATGCCAGCAAACTTTTCTGGACTCAAAGTATAATTTTGTTCGCCGAAATCCAGTAAGCGGTTAGCCGCTTCTGCACTCATACCCGTGCTAGTTTGTAATGCACTAGCGATCGCATCTTGATGAAAACCCCAAGCATCTCGGTTTTCCTTCCATTCCAAGCCACTCTCTGCCAAGAAAGCTTGTTGAAAAGCTGCATATTTACCTTGGCGATCTAGTTGACGTTCAAACTCAGCAATGGGAAGAACCGTCCCAAAGTACCCCAAATGCTCGTCAAATACCTTTTGAAAGACTTTGGTAATGCTTTCTTTATGGTTTTTATTATTGGCATCAGCTTTAGAGTCAATATTGAATAAAATCACATCGCAAGAACTATGTGCTGCTTGTGCTATCAAGGCTTGCAACATCGGATCGGGTATGCGTTTTTCATCAAAATAATCCAAGGCGCGGCTAGTTTCCAATTGATGATTAGCCAATAGGTATGACAGAATCTTCAAAAAGTGAGATTTCCCTGAGCCAAAAAATCCAGAAATCCATACGCCCATCTTATCCGTAGGATTGCTTAGACTATTGGTGTAGCGTTCAAAAAATGTCCGAAAGTGCCTATCTAGTTCGTTGGTAACGACATACTCTTCCAATTCTTGACGAATATTCTCGTCATCCTTCTGCCCAACTTTAATAACGCCATTGATATTACGGTAAATGTCCTTTTGGAAGAGTTCGGCGATATTCATAGGTGGTGTTGTTGGTGGGGAATCAGAGGGAAAGCCCGATAGTAGTTGTCATCCTTAAAGGTGTCGAATAGACGTAGTTCGTGCCCATCGTAAGAACCAGGGAAAAACATCACTAGAGGGATTTTGTCAAGTACTGGGTGTAGGTTGTTGAGAATACTGTGCGATCGTAAAAGGGGCCAGCTAGCACCAACTCCAGTCATGATTACAAGCTGTTCATCACCCCTAAGTTTTTTTTGGATGTAGGCAATAACTTGGTCAGGTCGGACAAGGGGCGCAACGGTCTTAGCTAGGGCAGCATTTCCTTTAGTTGCTTCTAACTCAAGAGCTTTTTTGAGTACCCCTCTTTCTTGCAATATGTCGAGGATAGTTTTATAAAGATCAATTTCCAGCAAAATAAGCTGGATGGGCGGACTCATCAATTGCCGCTTTAGGCGTTCGACATATTTCTGTACTAGTGGTTCATATTCAGCGTCATAATCAAAAATATAAAAGCCAATTTCGTTTCCAATACCGCGATTACTTAATAAACGTGCATCTTGCAGTTTTGGTAATAGTGCATCAAGGCGCTGATTAATACTCAATGTGGGCATTAATTTTGCCTTTGATCACTGTGTTTTTTCGATTTTGGCCAATAAGGAGGTAACTTTTTTAATAAAAATGTGAACATTACCCCACAGATGGCTTTGCTGCCTTGAAGTGGTTAGTTATATACATAGCAATACAGCTTCCTTGATGACTTTTATCAAGGATAATCGAAAGTTAGATAAATGGCACAGTATATTTACTGATTAAACAGGCAATTATCAAGCTGTGTTTGAGCTTTTAGATACACTTAACTCTTTATAAACCTGGGTAAAGAATTATAGTGCTTAATGATTCCTACAATACAAAGGAAGAGTATTCTGCGAGTAACTCTTGACTATCTAATCACAGGCAGCATCCGCGATTGTAAGCAAATGCCTTGGCAGACCACAGAACATGGTTGCTGGTGATGGTGTGTTGAGAAGGCACATCTGGGAATGGAGGAAGTAGCGTAGGCGCAGCCCGTCGTAGACATCGCTCTTACGGGACGTAATCCATCGCCTCCCCAATCGATTCTCTCTCTTATTGCCGAAAGTCCTACTAATGTGTGGCATTGGTAGGAAATCTAGCGTGAAGATTCGGTTTGAGAGGTTTTGTGTTAGAAACGCTACTGCTCAGGGAAAACTGAAAACAAGACCCTGTTTTGAAGACTTTGATTGTAATGTCATCAGCCGAACGCTACAAATTACACAACAGAATTGGCAACGCATACATGAGTTAAATTTATAGTATTTTTGTACTACTTATTGACAAATAAGTGCTTGTTGCTAAAATCTTTGAACAAAGTCAGGGTAAGTTGAGTTAGTAATTTTTTAGAAATGAGATAGCGCTCAAGCAATCTAATCAGGGATTCTCATGCAAGATTTATTAGATATTGACTTATTTTATGCTTATTTAGACTTAGAAATTAATAGTGAAAATAATATATACCGTATCGGATTGGTATCTCTGAATTTAACAAAAGATTTTTATCAAGAGAATCTCAATCAAGCTTACGAAGAAATTAGAAAGCTGAAAAATAGTAATTTAGCAGTATGCGGTCACAACTTCCGCCGCTTTGATTACCCTTATCTGATTGAGCAAGAACCTCAATTATCTTCTTGGTATATAATTGACACTTTAGAACTATCAATACTCGCTTTTCCCCTACAGCATTCGCAGAAGCTAAATAAAGACTATAAGCAAAGTGAATATTCAAGTAATAATCCTCTGGAAGACCCACAGGCAACTCGATTATTACTTGGTCAACAATTAGAAGCACTATTTAAAAAGCCTGATGAAGTACAACAGGTATATATTTGGCCAGGGCAAACGCATCTAAATTACTCTTGATCACAACGAAGGTTAAAAACCAACGAAAAAATCAGGATTTCGCGCTTGATTATTTTTTAAGCCCCAAAGCGATCGCCTAAAATTTTCGCAATAAGCAAGAGTTAATGACATTAATTTTAGTTCTATTGAGAATAGACTTTGCTTGTTGACATGATGCGGCCGCCCTGTATATTTGGCTCCTTACTTGTGGTTGCGATGATGCAGACCTTGCATATCAACAATTTTTCAGCGATCGCCTTGGTTTGAAGATTGAACAACCCGCCATAGAAATGCTGCCAGCAACAATGCTAAAAGGAATAAATCAATCCTATTTGCAACAGGTATGGTCTAGTCCACAAACTTATGATTTTGAGACAAGATTATGTGTGGCGGGATTACTAGCTTGGAACTATGAGTGCAATACCAATGAATCGAAGCAGGTTTTTTGTGATTGGCTCAGACATTTAAATGGTTTTCAAGTCGTACTTGAGAATTTACGTCCTTTAAGTACAGATGAATTCGCTATCAGCTCTTACTTGGAATATTTTGAAATTCCCAGTTTCCGACCTTTGCAAGAAGAAGCTGTGCAAGCAATTATTAATAATGAGCGTCCGCTTGTTCTCATGCCTACTGGCGGTGGTAAATCTTTATGCTATCAATTACCAGCTTTCATGTTCCACGAAAGGCACAAAGCACTGACTGTGGTCATTTCACCGCTACAAGCACTAATGGCGGATCAGGTAGCAGATTTAGAACAAGCTGGGTTTTTCTTCGCCACTTTTATTAATGGTAATCTCTCAGCAGCAGAACGTCGTCAGCGATTATCAGAACTGCGTTCTGGTTCTAAAGGTTTGCTGTATATCAGCCCTGAGCAATTGCGGTCAATGAGTATTCGGGCATTGTTAGAACAGCGTCCTCCGGTTCTTTGGGTGATTGATGAGGCTCACTGTGTTAGTCAATGGGGCCACGATTTTCGTCCAGATTACCGTTACATTCCTAAATTTATTTATGAATTATATCAAGAGCGGCAGCTTGTAATGCCTTTGTTAGCTTTAATGACAGCAACAGCGACAGTTGCAGTTGTTGAAGATATTAAAGAGCTATTTGCTCAATACCAGTTAAATATAAATCGTACAATTGATGGGGCAACAACAAGAGATAATCTAACTTTTAATGTGATTCCAGTAGCAGGGAATAAAGAGCAAGTTTTGTTGAATCAAGTAAAAGAAGCTCTTAAACTAGGTGGTAGTACACTGATTTACACTACTACACGCAAAAATGCCCAAAAGTTAGCAGAACTTCTTAAACAAAGTCACATTGAAGCTAAATATTATCATGGGAAACTTGCAAAAGAACAAAAACAACAAGTTTTGCAAGAATTCAAATCAGGTAAATTGAATGTAGTTACTGCAACTTGTGCTTTTGGCATGGGCATCAACCGTAAAGATGTACGCTCTGTCATTCACCATTGCATGAGCGCCAATTTAGAAGGTTACATCCAAGAGGCAGGACGGGCAGGACGTAATGGAGAGCCAGCAGTTTGTACTTTACTCTTCGATCCAAAAGATGCTGATACAGTTTTTCGTTTGCAAAGTTTGAACCAACTGAGCGAACAAGATTTAAAAAATGTCTTGATCTCAACCAGACATATCCGCAATCTCACTTTTGGCAGTGCTAGAGATGATTGGTTTTGGGTGACAACCAATGAAATTTTTCAACTGGGCGACTTTGATGAAGAGTTTGGTGAAGAATCAGAGCAGCAAAATACTAAGATTAAAGCAGGGTTGCATTACTTAGAAAAATTTGGTTTATTAGAACGAGCCGAGAACTTTTCAAGCTTTATCGAATTTGAACTAAGTCATAATACCTTTGCTGAGTCTATAGAGCAGTTTGAGGAATACAGCCGGATGAAGGATTTATCCCGGTTTGAAGCAGATAACTTTGAGCGGCTGATTCAGGCAATGCATATTGCGAAAGCTTATTGTAATAGTAATGATGAACCGTTCCCCCTCGACCGCCTCAGTGATGAAGCTGGAATTAGCTTACATGACCTGACTGCTAGAATCCGTGAACTGCAAAAGGCTGAAGTCTGTTCTTTTGAAATACCAATTACACTTGTGATTACCAAGGGTGTAAGAGGAGATGCCCGTAATAATCATGAACGCATTCGCCAGTTAGAAGACCAATTACTCCAAGTGCTTAATGAGTTGTTTGGTAATGAAAATGAAATACAAATAAATCTGCGTGGACTTGCTTCTCGACTTGACCCAGACAATAGTAAAAAAATCAGAGCATCCAACATCATAGATATTTTGGAAGGTTGGGTTGCTCAAAAATGGCTAAAGTTAAGTAGAATTTCTAGTGATGTGGTTCGCTTAGGAGAAATGGAAGTTGCAGAGCATTTACCTGAGCATAAAATTCTCACAACTACAGTATTGGAAGTTTTATATCAAGCATTGAAAGATACAACAGGGGCGAGATTACCTCTTAAGTACGAATTAGGTAAACTTGCTAAAGAAGTTACCCAAAAAAGCCAACTTGACTGGAATAATGAAGAGTTAGAAGTTATTCTTTTGTGGCTCCACCAGAGAAAAATCGTTCGATTAAGTGATGGGCTGAATCTCTTTCAACAGTCGCTGAAAGTCCGTGTAATAAAAAACGCAAGTGTTTCCAGAGTAAAACGCCGTTACCCTGAAGTTGAAGCTCACTATGATGAACAAACTCGTCGTACTCATTACATGGTGAAGTATGGTCAGTTAAAGTTAGATGAACAGCGTCAGCAATTTGTTCGTGATTACTTTGGCACAAATCAAGAAGAATTCGTTTCAAAGTACCAATTTTTGGCACAAGAGATTACCAGACCGATTCTTCCAGGAGACTATAACCGTATTCTAGAACCGCTTAACTCTGCTCAAAAAGAAATTGTTTTAGCTTCAGACCCAACAATGGCAGTAATCGCAGGCCCTGGTTCTGGTAAAACAAGAACTATTGTTCACCGGATTGCTTATCTTGTAAAAGTTAAGCGAGTTGAGCCGAAGCGTATTCTTGTTTTAGCTTACAACCGTAATGCAGTTAGAGAATTACGGTTGCGGTTGCGTAATTTGATTGACGAACAAGCATCACGAATTCGGGTTTTTACTTTCCACGGTTTAGCTTTATCACTTTTGGGACGGACGGTAGGTGAATACAGAGGAACTCAGACAATAAATTTTGATCGGCTTTTGGTTGAAGCTTGCGAATTAATTGAAAAAGGCGAAGAATTTGAAGATGTAGATGAAGATACTCAGGCACGACGAATTCAATTATTAGGAAAATTAGAATATATATTTGTTGATGAATACCAAGATGTCACTGAGAAAGAATATCGTTTAATTAAGTCAATTTCTGGCTTAAATCAATCTGAGGATAAAACACAGTCAGTACAAATTAATCTCTGTGTTATTGGAGATGATGACCAAAATATTTTTAATTTTAAAGGTGCTGATACTAGATATATCCTCCAATTCCAAGAAGAGTATAAAGCAAAACGATTACTACTTAACGAAAATTACCGCTCTACAGAAAATATTATTGAAACTGCTAATTGTCTTATACAAAATAACTTAATACGCTGCAAACAGGCTCCAGAAGAGCAAGTTCGTATTAACTCTGAACGCCAAGGATTAAGAGGAGAGGCAGTCTCCGCTTTAAAGTTCAATAATTTATCACAACAAGCAGGATGGGTTAAAGACAAAATTCAATCTTGGGTCAACGTAGGGATTGCTCCTCATGAAATCGCTATTTTAGCTAGTCGTTGGGATGATTTGAGTCCTATCCGCTTGCTTTTAGAAAGAGAAAGTATATCTACTTATGCACTGAAAAATAATACTATTCCACTACTAAAAAATCGTTGTACTCGTCTACTAATTAATGCTTTACAGAAAGACTATACTCTAGTTTTAAATCCTGAAGAATTAGTTCAGAAAAGATTTGAGGCGTTTTTTGAACGTACTGGTCGTAGCTTAAAAGAACCTACTGTTAAAATCTTAATAAATATTGCTAGAGATTTAGATAAAGAACGAGGCTATGGGTCTGAAGATATTGTACTACCTATTAGTGTTGATGAAATATTGACTGCTATATTTGAGTTTAATGAAAATGGTGAATCCTTTCTAGAAGATAACTCAGTCTTAGTTACTAGCTGTCATGGTTCAAAAGGTTTAGAGTTCCGTAAAGTCATACTTTTAGGTGATGGCTTTAAAACTAATTGTAATGAGATGGAATCAAAACGACGACTCTTTTATGTTGCTATGACTCGCGCCAAAGAAGAATTAATTGTTTGTTCTACTCAGCATAATTTATTTGTACAGCAAGCTGGTTTAACTTCAAAAACCACTGCTTATACTGAAACTCAACTTCCTCGGTTGATGCGTTACTTTGATTTAACTCCCAGTGATGTACATCTGGGCTATGAATTGACTAAAAGAAGGCAGAACATCATTAAAAGTTTGCATGAAAGTACTCCTATCGAATTAAGGATAAATTCTTTCGGTAATGGTTGGAGTATTTTTACACGGCAGAATCAAGAAATTGGTTGTTTATCACGGGATGGAACGCAATCTCTTATAAATAAAGGTATTTTCCCTGGACAGTTTCAGTTTCAGCCTGGTGAAGTAACAGTCCGATATCTATATGACCATACTAAGAGGGATGATATAACAGGAGAAATTTCGGAGAATTGGTTTGTTGTGATTCCACAAATTCGAGTATGTAGAAATGCCGAAAATTAGGACTAGTTACTTTAGAAAAGAAAATCAATTCAAATAATTTTAGATGGGTTTTGGAAAGCATTAATGACTTGATCGAGTTCTTGAGCAATCGCTAATAACTCCATCTCACGCCAGCGTTTGCCAACAACTTGCATTCCAATCGGTAGACCATTGTGAGTTTGCCCAATGGGTATCACTACTACAGGATGTCCACTCAGATTAAATGGCATGGTGTAAGCTCCGTTTGCCACTGCATGAGGGTAGGAGCGGCCATCAATCTCAATAGCACTCCAAGCCGGACGATGGGTAAAAGCAGGGGTTGGAGCAACAGGAGTGAGCCACACATCCCAAGGTTCTAATGCCTGATCTATTTGAGTAGTGAAGCGATCGCGCTGGGTGAGTGCCTCAAAATATCCTTTCAAACGTGGGTTTAATAGCTCCGGTAAAAGACGGCTGAAATCCCCTAATTTACGGAGTTTTTTGTCGCCTTGAGTAGCAGTGTGAAAAATCTGCTGCCAACTGCGACGCAAATTATATCGATTTACTGGTTGAGCATAGACGTTGATATAAGCAGCCATCCGCCCGTAAAGGTTCAGTGTTTTTGATAAGTCAAAGTCTTTTGGAAGCCAGCGTTCAATTTGGACACCTGCTTGAGATAAAGTCTGCGCGATTGCAGCCATTGCAGATCGAATTTCGGACGCGACAGGAACCTCAACCCACTCATCGATCCAAGCAATTTTGAGATTCTGCAAAGACTTACCAGAAGGTGTATCGAAGGGAATTGGCGGCACATCAGGACGGCGAATATCAGAGCCTGCAATTAATGAGAAGCACAGCCTAATATCTTCGAGCGATCGCGCAAAACAACCCACGGTCATCATCTGCCGAATACATACAGGCATTCCAGGTACTTCAGGAATTTGCCCTGCTGTAGAAATGCGGCGATCCGTAGGCTTCAAAGCATACACGCCGCAGAAGTGAGCAGGCTGACGCACTGAACCCGCAAGATCGTTGCCTAAATCCAATGGCGATAGCCCTGCTGCAACAGCCGCAGCGCTCCCCCCAGAACTTCCGCCAGCAGTGTAGTCAAGATTCCAAGGATTATTGACTCGTGGAAAGAGGGAATTCGTACTTTGATAATCGCCAGCCAGTTCCGCCATGTTTGTTTTTCCCAGGATGACTGCTCCTGCTGTCCGAAGTCTGGCAACGACGGTGGCATCTTGTTGAGGTACATAGTCTTTGAGAGGAATATAGCCTGCGGTGGTGAGCAACCCTGCGGTTTCAAAAATGTCTTTAATCGTGATGGGAACCCCATGTAAAGCACCCCAGTTTTCGCCTTTAGCTAAAGCCTCATCAGCCAGCCTAGCCCTAAGATAAGCATTTTCCTCATCCAGCGTGCAAATGGCATTCAACTTCGAGTTGTATTTAGCGATTTGAGTCAAGTAAGCATTGAGAATTTCAACGGCAGAAACTTCGCGATCGCGAATCATTCGCGCAAGCTTATAAGCAGGAGAAAACGTCAGGCTACTCATAGGCGTAGACAGGTAGTTCTTGATAAAGTTAATTATATTCAGAGATGGTAGTTTTCCACGATGGCTTCATGTTGCTAGCTCTGTTGTCACAATATAGGGATTGCCATTTCAAAATTAAGCTCAATTCCAACTGTTGCCGTAATAGTTGAGATAAATCAAGTAGTTTATCTTGTTCTTTGGTGTCAGAAACTTATCTGGTATGGACAAATTGCTCCCAGAACAGTTAGTCAGAAGCATTTATCAGGAACTACTGCCTAGATTACAAATTGAAAGTGTTAATCCCCGTAATCCCATTCAGGTCGGCTATCTTCCACAACCCTGGCGGCTGCTTGGCAAAGGAAATTACGCCGCAGTAGTTTTTCACCCCGATTACCCTGAGTGTGTAGTTAAAATTTATGCCCCAGGACGACTAGGCTTTGAAGAGGAAGTAGAAGTCTACCGTCGTCTAGGTTCTCATCCGGCATTTTCTGAGTGTTTGTACGCCAAAGATAACTTTCTAATTTTGAAACGGCTTTATGGAACAACTTTGTACGATTGTATGCACTTAGGTTTACCAATTCCTCAGCAGGTAATACGGGATATCGATAAAGCTTTGGACTATGCTAGAAGTCGCGGACTCCACCCTCATGATGTCCACGGTCGTAATGTGATGATGCATCAGGGTAGAGGGTTAGTTGTAGACATTTCAGATTTTGTGCATCCAGAAGCCTGTTCAAAATGGAATCACTTAAAAAAAGCTTATTATTGGTTATATCGTCCTGTGTTGCGCCCACTTCGATTGCGTGTGCCATACTCGGCCTTAAATATGCTCCGCAAAAGTTACCGTCTGGCAACTTCTTTCAAAATTTCCTGTTGTCAACTAGTCCTAAGATTAACTCGTTTTAAATATTTAAAACTTTAGGCTAATTTAGCGTTGTAACATTAAGTATTTCTGTGCCCAAAAGTGAAAAGGAAATTGTATTGCACCCCTTGCTATTGCTTTAATTTTCAGCTTACTCACTGGTGGCTACTTATCAGCTAATCATACGAAAAAAGTTGAACATTGTTACAATCTCTACATTTACGCGCCCGTAGCTTTTCGCCTTCCCCCCACCCAGCCCCATCAGCACGGAAATACACCCACTGACTTACTGATTCTCCAACGGTACGACCCCAAACAAAATTTTGTGAACCGCAGATATGACATGGCGTTTCTTGTGGGCTAAAGTTTTTGTGATTCGGTTGGTTGTTCATGAGCTTCCCCCGATAAATTCTGAGTGCAATTTTCAGCAACTATTGGGACAAAGTGCGATCGCGATCGCTTGGGATTGAATTACCTGACTGATAATTTTATTTCCAGCAATCATCACCGTAAAAGACTTTCTGTTGTCTGTTGGGTAAAAATCTCGCGCACCATCCGTTTCTAACACGCCATCTGTCAACAGCAATTCCAGTAAGTATGACATACTGCACCGAAAGCTATAGCTAACCCAATACGCTGCCAACGGAAGTTGTGTTTGTTTTCTTGAGTTTTCATCTGCACAGTAAATTTGTGGCTGTTCAATTATGCGCCGGGGTGAGCCAGTTTTTTGCACAGTCACGGGGGTAAGTCACCAGCTCCAGAAATAAATCCTGTCTCTTTGAGCATTTGTTGTAATTTTGTATGAGGAAATTTTATATCCTTGTTGTTATTTTTATACATATCAACAAAGAAGTCTTGCATCAGCGCAATAATGCTGCGATATTTGACAATGCAATTAACATAAAACTCATCTAACTTCATGATCCCATCAGCGTGTATCTGCTCAATACTGTCAAGTAATATAGATCCCACTTCATAAGGTTTTAAACCTTCTTTTATCTCATATTTTTCCATTATCCTGCGTTTATCTTTCTCAGAGCATAAATCATATTGTGAGCGAATAAGATGACCAAGATTCCGTAAAATTTCTCCGTAGTCGTAAAATTGGTTATGCATAAAAAAGGATTCTTCATCTTTGGTTAACGAAAAACTCTTATCAAGTACTAAACCAAAATCAGTCAAATATATCTGCTTACCGTCAGTGAGGATGTTGCGAAAATGTGCATCGAAGTGAATAATTCCCTTTCTCCTTAAAAAGGTAATCGTCGTGCATAATTCATTTAGAGGTTGCTGAAGTTTGCTAGGGTTTTCTTGCAACCATGTTTCCAGGACATACGGTATGTACTCTAAAAACAGAACCAATTCATAGTTGGCGTTCGCTCTATCTAACACATAATTCTCGATACTCGCATTATTACCCCAATACTCCACAAAGCTTTTGTGATTTTCCATATCGATATTCTCGTATTGCCCAAAGAACGGAATAATTCGATAATGGTACATTAGGGGAAATGTGGCGTTCGCTCCTTCTAATATCCAATTAGTAGTCTTAATGTGTGTCACAAGTTCACGGAAGACACCCAAACCAATAGAACCAACACCGTAGTTAAAGTAAGTTGGTAAATCATACAGGTTTTTGGTAGAAAATAGGTTTTCGTATTCGATATCCGTAATCGGAATGCGCTTGACAAAAATTTTGAATTGTCCAAGAACGATGGTATGATTTCGCCCCGAACTTGAACTTGATTTACCTGGCTCATTATTGTCAAACAAAGAACACAATTGCGTATTATCCAACCCAGCAAGTTGTGAACTAAGCTTGAAGTAACTTTGGATTCTAAGTTCTAGATGGTTTTTAACCATTTTCTTCGTTCAAACGCAACATAAATATATAAAGGAGCTTAGTTTAAAATCTAGATAATACTTCACTCTTGCACCTCAGTAAGCTTTTGTTGATATTCTTTATACTCTCTGTCTTTATGCTGCCAGTATTTCTCAACTGTTTCTTTAGCAGTGATTGCACTATCGTATTCATCTCCACCTTGGCTTAATAATCGCTGTTTGGTTTGCTTTCGTAAGTCAGAAACAACTTTGCCATTAACTTTACGCGTCTTTGACCAATCTAGAATCGCTCTAGGATAGTTACTATTGTCAATGTATTTCCCCTGTTCAATTTCTGGTAAACTGTAGCCCTTTAGTGACGGTATCCAGTAGTAAATAAAGTCTCCTTGAGGGTCTTTTTCGGCAATATTCTTCGACGGATTATAGATGCGAAAAGTATCACTAAACTGGGATTGTCTTTGATAGGTGTAGTATTGGTTAAACCACTCGTCACGTTGCTCTGTTGATTGCAGAAAGTTGTTTAGTCCAATGTGGTAGTCAAGGTTTAACTGCTTGTAAAAATCAATTATAGTTTTATCCCGGCTGACACCGTACTCTACCTGTACATCACGGTTAAAGAAAAGTTTGGGTTTATATCCTGCAATGATTAACTGCCTAGTCAACGCTTGTACTATGTCTGTAGAATTACCTTCAAATAAGTACAGCCGACTACCTAACTTTTGCAGATTTGAGTCGAGATTTTCCAATGACTCAAACAAGAAGCGGACTCTAGCAGCTCCGACATCAGCCCAGGTATAAAACCAAGGGTCAATAATGAAGAATGGCTTTACTGTTACACCATTATCAGTTGCTAGTGTGACAATTTCGTTATCGGTTAAACGTAAATCCCGACGAAACCATAAAAGGTGCATAGTATAACTAACTTATCATAGCCTACAATACATTTGTACCAATAATTTCTTTTGCTGTCGAAGTTGAGTGTCCATAATAAGATAGTGTTGGTTTGCAGTAACTGAAGCAGGGCGGTCACATCAGAATCAATAGGGGTGCTTTATTGCTAATAAGCTCAAATACAATCGCATTAAGCTATAGTTATTGATAGCAGCTTAGGCGTTAGCCTAGCTCGCCGCAGGCATTGCTTTAAGGCTTGAAAAATAAATCAAACGAGAAATACTGACTTTTCCTTTGGTTTTTATGGTTGGCCGTGAGCAAGAGTAATTTAGATGCGTTTGCTCTGGGGGATAAGCCAGTGACCAAGTTCGCAAACAAGATAGCTATTGTCACTGGTGCAGCTAAAGGTCTTGGCGAAGCCATTGCCTTCAACCTTTACGAAAACGGTGCGCGGGTGGTTCTGGCAGACATCAATGCCGAAGGAGCGCAGGAAGTAGCTAGGCGGTTGGATTCATCTGGCAAGCGGACACACGTTATTGAAACTGATGTGTCTGACCATCGCGCTGTGGAGGCAATGGTAGCCGAAACGGTGGAGCGATTTGGCGGGTTGAACCTAGCAGTCAATAATGCTGGCTTTACCGGGCCGCATGGGATTAGTACCGCCGATTATGAGATTGAATGGTGGCATCGTGTGATTGCGACTAATTTTAACGGCATTTTCTTTGGGCTGAAATACGAAATTCCGGCAATGATTCAAAGCGGTGGTGGGGCAATTGTGAATATGTCATCTGCCGCTGGTGCGGTCGGAGTGGCGGGTATTGCTCCCTATGTCACTGCCAAGCACGGCATTATCGGTCTGACAAAGGCAGCAGCATTGGAATATGCAAACCAGGGCATCCGGGTGACTGCAATCGGGCCAGGTTATGTTGATACATCTCAGATGCAAGAGTTACCAGAGTCAGCGCGAAAGCAGATGGCTGACTTGCACCCTTTAGGTCGCCTTGCACGAACCGAGGAAGTCGCGGACATGGTTAGCTTCCTCTTGTCGGAGCAAGCCTCTTTCGTCACAGGCAGCTTCCACCTGATAGATGGTGGTTACACTGCTGTGTGACTACTAATCAATCGACTTGGGTGCGATCGCAATACATAATTTTCTTCTTTCATTTGTTTCTTTAACTACTTATTTTTAGCGAACTAAAAACTTGAGAAACTGTAACTTTGACTAGATGCCTTGCAAGCCAGAGAATATGGTTGCTTGTGATCGAGCGCTGATGAAAGGAAACCTGGGAAACAGAGCAAGGGCGCAGTAGTAGCAGTGCATTGTTAATTTTCGTGTGTTGCTTGATTTTTACTCCTTTCACCTCTTTGCTAATAAAAGCTAGTAATGCTAGATTTCCAATATTTGCAATACTTCAGGGTGATTTATGAACAAAGGTGAACTAGTGGATGCTGTAGCAGCCAAAGCCAACGTCACAAAAAAGCAAGCCGATGAAGTCATTAGTGCTTTTTTGTCAGTTGTTACCGAAGCTGTAGCTAATGGTGAAAAGGTAACGCTCATTGGCTTTGGCTCATTCGAGCGACGCGAACGTGCCGAGCGTGAAGGGCGTAATCCCAAAACCAATGAGCCAATGACCATTCCAGCGACCAAAGTTCCTGCGTTTTCTGCTGGAAAACAGTTTAAAGAAAAAGTAGCGCCATAAAGTATAAGTAAGCCACCCTACCCAAAAGGCTGGCCCCACCGTTCCCAGTTCTCCTTATTAAATGGACTGCACCACTTCAAAATAAGGTTCAACTCTAACTCTTGCCGTGTGCGTCGATCAACCGGAGCATCCCACCAAAATGCGGCGTTGACTGCTGTTTTTAACCCATAGCGATAATGTAAATCCTGGTAGCTGGCGATGTAATCTTTGCAGGCGTGTATACCCTGCCATCGCTTGTTACTACGGCAGGTTTCCCCCACATACAAAATCAAACCAGCCGCCGAGTCAATGATGAAATAGAGACACGCATCACCTGGGCTGTTTGCCGACATCCTATAAAACGACATTGGCACAAGCCGCAGCAAGAGTGGATCAATTTGGTCTGGGTTGCAGTGCTTAGGGGTAAGGTCAAATAATGCCGTCTGCTGTGGTGGTTTGTTCTCTTGAACCTTCTGCTGATATTCAAAAATCTGAGATTTCCACTTCAACAGCGCCTCAAGACTCATTACTAGTGTCTCTGCTCTGCGTGCTGGTGTGATGGTCAAATCAGAAAATAAATTTAGCTGGTTGGGTTCCAATTGGGGTTTACGAGGAGCGTGCCGACTAGCTGATTATCCAAGAGAACTGACAATTAAGAGCATTTGCCTTTGGTTTCACCAGAATAAGGGAAATGGTAGAGTTAATATCTCTAATGAGATAAATGCTGCTACAACCATTACTGTAAAATGAAAAAAGGCTTCTATGAAAGAAACAATAAAACCTTTTAAAAAAATCGCCATATTTGATATGTTGTCAGGAGAAAATTCCGAAATAATTTATTCTGACAAATCAAAAATTTCTGCTCAAGTTACTAAATGGGTAAACAGAGCTATCAGCAACGGTGCAGATTCTTGTTATATAAGATTATATGAGGCAAATAGAGAAAATATAGATATAATTATTGAGAATCTATCCTACAAAGAATTGCAAATCATTTTACCATTTTCTCTAAATTATAAATCTTCTTTAGTTAGTGCTTTTCATTTTAGAGAAAAAGACCAAATTAAAATGCCAGAGGCAAAAAGCAATAGTATACTGTTTGGAAAATCATGTCACTCATTAAAATCTATAAAAGAGGCAGAGGATGAAGGATTAGACTATGTATTTTTTTCACCTATTTTTGCGACCCCAACTCATCCAGAAGCAAAAGGTATTGGTCTAGATATGCTCACTAAAGCTTGCAAATCAACACAAATGAAAGTTTTTGCTCTTGGGGGAATTAACGAAAACAATTATCAAAAATGTCTTGATGCTGGTGCGTCTGGTGTTGCAGCAATTAGTATGTTTAAAAAATAAAATATTTTTCCTTGATGCCTTTTTCTTAGCGCTATTAACCCAAGTACCTTGTTCCTTGCCATACCCTTCAATTTCAATTATTAGAGACGATATGGGAATTCCCATATCGTTCCTAAGTGCTTGTAAATAGTTTTTTGTAGACTTTAGCCTTATGTAGTCAGACAAAAGTTTACAGTTAGCTATAGCCATTTGGGTAGCATTAACATACCCTTTTGGTATTGTGTATTTGGCTATCTGCCCAGACTGGGGCATTTGATTAATTTCTGAATCACGCCAAAAGTGTGTCAGCATTGTAATTGCGTCACTTTTTGTAAATGAGTTTGAGAAAGCGATCGCAGCTGCTTGGACGGCTAGCGATCATTTTCAATCTATGTGTTGTCAGCAAGCCTTGTCTTCGCAAACTTCAATTCCTTGCGAAGTCTTAATCTTAACTGCCTTCTTTGTTTGGCATAAAGCTCTCTTGCACACACCTTATACGATGTGAACGTAGTTAAATTGAATTGTTGCTGATTACAACCCATAGTACTATATTATGTATGAAAATACAATCGGCGGTACAAAAAAAGAAGCGTCGAATTTAATGGAGGTGGATATGATTCCGCTAGACTGGGCGGTGCTTATTTTATGGAAACCGGAGTGTGGAGAAAAGTTGAAAGCACTGCGTGGTAAGACATCCCGCCAAAAAATAGCAGATGGCATAAATGCACAACAAGTAGAATGCTCCCAAGAACTTATTAGAAAACTTGAACTTGGAGTTGCTAAATCTATATCTCCCCGAATTCTAGTTGCATTATGCATAACGCTAGGTATACACCCATCTGCCTTGATTCCATCTATTAAAATGGAAATTCCTAGAAATTTTTGTACCGAGGGTTGACTTTGTACCCAGGGTTTTAATAATATTTGATTATAGAGGAGGAAACAAGCGCTAGCCTCCCAAAAAAAAATAAAGCAGCGCTTATCACTGAACTATGACAAGAGAACCGGAAGTACCGATTGAGGGGTAGCTGATGCACTGGCACAACCAGAGAAGGTGAGGGGTACACATTGGAAAAACGGGTTCGGTTAATAAAAATGCCAAACAGGATGACTCTTGGCTTTTAAAACTGTTAAAGCCGCCTGTCACTTGACCATTGTGTATCCTGCTTGGTAGCTCTAGCCACTGGCTTAGAGCATTAAATATAAGGCTTCGCCAATTCTAGATTGAGAGAGAGTGTTGTGCTGAAAGCACAACAAACTGACCAATAAAAATAGGACGATCGCTCCGTCGGGAAAACTGTGCGATCGCCCCTATGCCCTCACTTATTAAATAAGAGGCAATTTCTAATGATTACACAAATTTCAGCCCCTACGCCAACAAAAGATCCGCTAACTACACGCGATCGCCAAATCATTGCAACCATCGTCAATCAATCGGACTATTCAAAAGAGTGCAAGCCCGAAGATGTAGTAACTATCTGGATCAACAGTGATGATATCGTGTGGGTGAAAATGACCCACGGCTATGCTCGATACCACAAAGAACCATTCAAACGCGCTGTTGCAGACGTTAAAGCAAGTCTTTCTGCTCCAGTAAAGTGCAATCACGAAGAAGATGAGGAATTGAAACAAGCTTCTGAGAAAATTGGCTTGTTAGGTGATTGTGATTGGCTATCGTTGAGCGTCCAATACCATTCTGATAAAGTAATCGGTCATGCTGGTTGTTATATCTCTCACAAGGCTCGAATATTAACCCCACCATCTGAATGGGACTTCACCTTGCCGAAGTGGAATATGCCTGCTGCCATCTGTCCAGACTGCGAAGGTCATGGGTGCGGTAACTGTGGGTATCGCGGGACTCGTGCAGAAGACTTGTGTACGCCAGTGGACGGCTATCGACTGACCTATGTAGGACGCACTGACCTCCAGACGGCTCACAATGTATATCTAGATGGTGAGTTCTTGGGAATAGTCTTCAAGGTCAGAAACGTTGGTGAGTTATGGGAAAACGACCCTAAGACTTACTACTGGGGCTGTGGGGATGGAGTGCAGTATTGGAATGTGAAAGAGGCTGTTGAATCCTTTGCCCTAGCTCCGGCGACTAGTGAACTGCTACACGTTAGCTTAGAGTTAGCGGTAGCGTAAGATTAAAGAAATCTGAACAGTGGACAGGAGAAATTAGAAAAACTGTCCACTTACCAATTTGAGAACGAGATCCTTTATTTAGATGTAAAGATAGAAGCAAATCTAAAATTTTTGCGCGATCAAACATTCCGTCAGCATCAGTTCAAATTTGAAGAGATAATACGATGTTTCAAGCTTTACCAGAACCAGTTACTTTTGAAGAATTTCTAGAGTGGAAACCAGAAAATGGCAGATATGAACTATACAAAGGAGTAATAGTAGAAATGCAACCAACAGGAGAACATGAGCTAGTTAGAGCATTTTTGATTAGAGAACTCAATTTTGAGATTCGCAGGTTTAATCTAGCTTATACTATTCCTGGTCAAGTATTAGTCAAATCAGTTGATAGGAAATCTGGTTATATTCCAGATGTATTAGTATTGAATCTTCCTAACTTGGTCAATGAACCCCTCTGGAAAAAAGCATCAACAGTTACTCAAGCAGAATCAATTCCATTAGCCGTGGAAATTGTAAGTACAAATTGGCGTGATGATTATTTCCTTAAATTTGGTGAGTACGAGGAAATTGGGATTCCAGAATATTGGATTGTTGACTATGCTGCTCTTGGTGGAAAGCGATTTATTGGGAATCCTAAACAACCGACAATATCAGTTTATGCTTTAGTTGAAGGTGAATATCAAGTTACTCAATTTCGAGGAAATGACCGGATACAATCACCTACTTTAAGAGAGCTAAATTTAACTGCTGAACAAGTTTTTCAAGCTGCTTTAGGACAGTCTTGATTAAGACTAATACTTTCCCAGTCAACGAAAGCGATTTTGGTATTGGTATAAACTATCCTTCGCAATTTGTCCTTTGAATGACCCAAAAATTTTACAGTCTGTTTGTTGAGCATTATCTCGAGGGCTTGCTTTCATCATTAGGTAGTGTAGAAGTTAGCGGCGTAATAACCGGTTCAGAAAGGCGGGGAATTGTTCTGTTTTTTCCGAAAGGGACAATTCAAACCGAAAGACACTCACTTGGATTACTTGCTAAAGTTGCTCAAAGTGATTGTTCAATAGAAGTTTATTTTGAGCAAATTGGTGAAACAGAAGTCCGAAGCTGCCTACATAAACTTTTAAGTGTCTTTTCAACTTTAAACTGTCATGCATCGGCAGAAGGGAAAACTTTAGATGATAATGATTTACCTCGTTTATGGATTTTAGTACCATCAGCTTCGCCAGATTTACTCAAAGGTTTTGGCGCACAATTAGAGCTAGAAAACTGGACTACTGGAATATACTTTCTGCCTAATCTTTTTAGAATTGTAATAGTAGCTATTAACCAACTACCAGTTACTTCAGAAACGCTATGGTTGAGGCTTTTGGGACGGGGAGCAATTCAAAAGCAAGCAGTAAGTGAAATCATTGCACTACCACCATCCGATCTTGTACGCCGGAACGTACTAGAAATAATTTACAGGTGGCGTATCAGTGTAATGACACAGACAGAATTAACCAGAGATGACCAGGAGTTGATCATGAACTTAACTCAAGCTTACGAAGAAGCAAGAGCGCAAGGAGTACAAGAGGGAGTACAACTTGAACGCCGTCAAGTTGTAGAAAACTTGTTAAGATTCCGGTTTGGTTCTGTAGATGAAGAACTTTCAAAAGTAGTCGATAGTTTGTTGCAGTTAACACCAGAAGAATTTACTCCCCTTTGTCTTGAATTATCTCGTGAAGATTTGCTAGCAAGACTTAATTCACATCAATAATCTGTACAGGGCAAACAATTAGTAATAAAAAGCGCTTTTGTGAAATCAAGAGCGCTGTTTTATTGGCTCTACGCTTCATACATTTGTAATCAACGGCTTCGCCAATGTGAAAGTGAAATGTATTGGTATTGAACAATGAACCCTCAAGAAAATGCTGAACTACTTGCTGCCTTAATGCGCCAGGAAGAATTACTTAAGCAGTTAGTCGCAGCAATCAATAAACCGAAACTGTCGATACTTAGGCGATGCAGGTACTATCCAACATCCACAGTATTTGTTTCTACCTCTGCCAAATCAAAGAAAAAAAGCCAGCTTTCGACTAAACCGAAACAAACTCATGACTCGTTGTTATGAAGTCGAAGGCATGGTTTATGAAAAACCTGTGGTACAGGATAATTCGCAGCAA
Source organism: Nostoc sp. CCY 9925 (assembly GCF_963920935.1). Classification (NCBI taxonomy): domain Bacteria; kingdom Bacillati; phylum Cyanobacteriota; class Cyanophyceae; order Nostocales; family Nostocaceae; genus Nostoc; species Nostoc sp. CCY 9925. The sequence goes on from NZ_CAWUDO010000051.1 coordinate 40,284, forward strand.
CTTCAGCTATTTTGAGCCATGTCCATACATAAACCACCAGTCATTAAAAGACCTGTTCGCCTGCAAAAAAGCTCTACAAAAGTAATCTATAGAGCTACTACAGACATTCGCTCTCTTGAGAAATCACCACAAAGAAAGCTTCGCTTAATCGAAAGTGAAAAATAATGATTGAGGTCAACAATTATGGTACAAGCAATCGACAACCCTATCGCTACAAATTTCCTAACTGATGCAGTAGTCGAGCGCCACAATTTCTCACAATTAAATAAAACCCGTATTCGCTTCCGTATTCAGTTGAAAAAAAGTACAAAATCGGCTGCTCCTAAATGGGCAGATGTACTACAAGCTGAAGTTTCTGAAATTGAATCAGACCTTGTTAAAGTTACTAATTCCGAAGTTGGTTTGCGGGGTATCAAGGTATTTAAGAAATTGGATGAAGCTGCTGCCCAATTGAGGCAAGAGATTGCTTCAGTTCAAGAGTGGATGTCTGCGGATACTGGCGATTGGATTTGTCCGATTGATTTGGCTCCACTTGTTTGGAGCCAACTACTTAATATTAGGGATAATATTGCCCCTGGTTTACGTAATCAATTAAAAGCTGATTATGAATCAGGACTCGAAGATTATCAAGAGCGGATTGATCAGTTTCTCTCACTTAACACTTGGGAATTAGCACAGGATAAGCAAGAGTCAGTCAAAGCCAACTTGTTAAGAGCATTCCCGACTCTGATCGATCTCGAAGACTATTTGCAAGTCATTATTGGTCGCCCGGTGATTATCCCGGCATTGTCCGAACAACTGAACCAGCAGCAAGCCGAATGTCTAGACCAGATTACCAAGTTCATTCAGCAGTATGACCAAAATCTGGAGCAAAGGCTACGGGAATCTGCTCTAGCTGGCGGTGAACAACTCGCCGCACAGTTGCTTGAAGAGTTGGCTGATTGGGAACCAGGGAGGAAACCCATACAGTTTAAAAGGAAAATGGAGCGTCATCTGATGAAGGTTCAAGTGCTACTAGCAAACGCTTCACCGGAGGCTGGCAGTAGCTTGGAGGCGATGATGGCGCACTTGGACTCTATCGTTAACGATCCAGCGATTGAGTCTAAAAATCTTGGTTCTGATACGCGCAGTCAATTGCAGCAAAAAATGCAAGAGATCCGCACCAAGTTGTTAGATGAACAGCGCAATCTGCAATCACTTGCGGCTGACGACGTGGGCTTATCGAAAGCTACCGTGATGTCGTTTAAGTTCCGGTAAAAAACAGTCTTGGGCGAAGGTGCATCGCTCAAGACTAAGTACCTTAAACGAAAAATGCAGCATATACATCTCAAAAAGAGTACCGCACTTCTTTCTACTATAGGAACAAAATTCTTATGTCACACTTCTCAACCGTTAAAACCAAGCTTGTTAACCGTGAATGTCTGGTACAAGCTTTACAAGATTTGAAACTGAATCCGCAAGTTCACGAAACAGCACAGCCACTAAAAGGATACTACGGTAGCTCCCAAGGTCAAAGCGCAGAAATCATTGTGTCTGGTCGCACAATTCAAGCCCGTGCAGATATAGGTTTCAAATGGAATCAGTCAAGCGGCGTGTACGAGGTAATACACGATAGTTATGAAACAGTTCCTAAGTTGGGACAAGACTTTTTCAGTAATAAACTAATGCTGGCTTATGGTAAGCATTTGGTTCGTGTCAAAGCTGCCGAGTTACAAGAAAAATTTGGTGAATGTGCGATCGCTGAATCAACTAACGGAAGTGTGCAAACTCTACGGCTGACTTTTGCTGGACATCAAGAAGTTCAACAATTTGCACGGAGATAAATATGGAACGTTCAATACTGATTCATTTCGACAGCGCTACAGGTGAAGTTCGCGTGGAAGCGGAGGGGTTCAAAGATTTGAGTTGTTTATCGGCTACACAACCGTTTGAGGAGGCACTTGGGGTTGTAGGCGATCGCGTTTTCAAAGAAGAATCAGCACCACAGCTTCGCACTACGAATAGTAGTCAAATACGCCTGCGTCAGTAATCAGTCATCAGTTACCAGTTTTAACTCGGCTGGTAACTGCTGATCATAAAGGCTTCGCCATTTCACAAATGAAGTAGTTGAAATAATTGACATGAAACTCTCAAATCTGCTCTCCACGCTCGATTCACAAATCCCGATCGCCGCAGTTGATGTCCTGTCCCCCGATGAAGCAACTATCATTCAGTGGTTGACAACCGAAGCTAAAGAAAAACTCAACAGTCCAGTTTTCTTTTGGAACCTGGGAGTATCCAGCCTGGAGCAATGCCTGATTGCACCGGATGGTGGGCTGGTGTTTAAGTCGGTGCCGGAGTACAAAAGACCTGCTCATACAGATCCGTTGCTGTTAGTATTCGACTATATAAATAACTTTGATGGCGTTGGCGTGTTTATTCTGGGGGACATACACCCATTTCTTGGCAAGAATTCCCCACAGATGAGTTGGGAAATCTTGACCAGAGTGAAAAACCTTTACCACCGACTCAAACCTACAGAAAAACGGATCGTGCTGCTGGGTCAAAACATCGAACTACACGATTCTTTGGTAAGGCTCATCCCCTACTGTGAAGTGCCACTACCGAACATTGGCCAAATTCAAGACCATTTCGAGTCATATCTGGTTTTTCTTGAAGAATCTGCTACTGAGCAGGATGTCACATTTCGAGTGTCCCTGAGTTATGAAGAAAAAGAAACCTTTGCACGGGCAGCCCTGGGACTGACGTTAGAGGAAGTCAGCGATTTCTTGCGACTGACCGTTAAAGAGCGTTTGAGCCGGAATGGTATTTTGATTGATGCTACAGTTACGCCTCTAATAGTCGAGTACAAAACTCGGCTCTTGGCTCAAATGGGAATTGAATTGGGAAAACCTGCAACTATCCCCTTTGGCGGACTCGATTTACTGCGCGAATGGCTGATGAGGCGGCGGCGACTGTTCACTATTGAAGCGCGATCGCTGCATCTGCCGCAACCCAAAGGCGTATTGTTGGCGGGGCCTCCCGGAGTTGGTAAAAGTTTACTTGCTAAAAACATCGCAACTATACTGAATTTACCACTCCTACAACTAGACATTGCGTCCCTTTTAGGCTCACTCGTTGGCGAGTCCGAGGGCAATGTCCGCCGCGCACTTAAAACGGCTGAAGCTATTGCCCCATGCGTATTATGGGTTGATGAGATAGAAAAAGCACTTTCGGGGATTGGTGACACAAGTGGAGTTTCCCAGCGAATCCTGGGAAATCTGCTCACATTTATGAGTGAGTGTACGGCTGGCGTGTTTGTTGTAGCTACCTGCAACGACCCGTCAGCACTACCAAGTGAACTCAAGAGGAAGGGAAGATTTGATGAAAACTTTTTTGTTGACTTACCAACCGAACCGGAGCGATGTCAAATCCTGAAAATTCACCTGGAGCGTTTTGGCATTGTGGTCGAAGGCGAATATCTGGAAGCGATCGCTGCAAACACCGCGAAGTTTTCAGGCGCAGAATTAGAAACTCTAGCAGCAGAAGCGGCACTGCTGGCGTTTGACGAAGGGCGACCGCAGCAAGTGACGCTGGGAGATTTAGAGAATTGCAGCCATTCCATTACCCCGCTTGCTGTTCAGGATGCGGCGGCAGTTGAGCGAATGCAAGCTTGGTCTAAGACTGCGAGGGCTGCTTCTAGTCCCGTCATCGGGGCGAAACAAGCGTCTTTGCGTACTGCCAAGTTTCGCAACATGAATTGATAAAGTCCGCGATTTCTCCTGTTGTGTTCAAGAGAAATCGCATTGTTAAAAAGAGACAATTGCTACGCCAAAAAGAGAGTGAATTGGCTTGGATTGACCGAGAAGATTGCAGATTGGAGATTGGAGATTGGAGATTAAAGAAAAGCAGATTGAAAAATCAAGCCCCTTAATTTATTAATGGGGATAATCTACAATCTACCTTCTAAAATCATCAGTAAATCTAAAATCTATCAATCCCAAGCCCCTAACTTTAGTTATGGGGTCAATCTCCAATCTGCAACCTACAATCAGTTGACAATGATATTTCTAATTTCAAGGTAAATCAAATGGCAAATACAGACTTGGTAACTTATTACGGTCAAACCGAAAAAATCGACCAGTTAGTTGAAAAACATGGTGCATATTTAGAACAACTGGACAGAAAAACGAAACTCTTGCTACGTACAACTTTGTCGCAATATGTTTTTATGCAACAAATATGTACTCCTGATAACTATTTGGTTACAGAAGCTTTGAAAGATGGAGACTTTGAGAGATTCCTGTGTGATGGTATTCCAAAAGTGTTAATAAATCTCTGTTCTGAGCTAAATGGACTAACTGTTGACGATGCTGAAACAATTTTAGAAGCTTTGCAACATCAATTACGTTGGGGTAATGCCCGATTATTGACGATTCAATAACTAATTACAGGTGAATATCTAAAAATTAGATATTCACCTGTTTACTAATTCCAGCATAAAAACTATGGAAACATATCTTGTTTTTGTTGACGCTGTTAACAACAGCAACAAGTTCTGGAGCGCAAAAGCTGAAGGCAGCAACTTAATAGTCCAATGGGGACGTGTTGGTTATCAGGCACAAACCAAAGTCCACACATTAGGAAGTTATCAAAGAGCGGTTGCTAAATTTCACAATCTAGTAGCCGAAAAAAAATCTAGGGGCTACAGAGAAAGTCAGCCACAAATGGATGGCGAACGCAGTATTTCAGATATCAGACGAGCGATACAACTATTAAATAGTATACGCCTGGCTGTTGCAAATAGGAACTTCGGTGATAGCTACATACTTGCCCTTAACGAGTATCTGAAAATTGTCCCAACACCATTGGGAATGCAGATTGATCCTTACAGGGTGTACCAAACAGTTGTAGATGTTGACTATCAACAAGAACTACTCAATTCTTTGCTAGTGAATGAACCTGTAGCTGTTCAGATCAAAGAATCGCCGCAATCTGAACCGAAAACTGTCAGCCTCAAGGCTATCAGCAAGAGTTTCTGGCGACATTTGTAATTTTATAAGCGTCACTTTCTAAGAGATGCTAAAAAGCTACACTTCATTTTGAAAAATTGTTTGGGTAAATTATGGAAATCAAGACTATTGCTGTAACTTACACACGTAAGTTCAATTTAGGTGACTACGAATCTTTAGAATTAACTTGCTCACTATGGGGACAAATTGACCCAAAAGAAGAAGATGCACAAGGGACGACACAATTTCTATTTCAACAAGCAAAAGATTCTGTTAAGGAAGCTGCAATCCCAGTAATTAAAGCTTCCACACATCAAATGAATAAAGCCAAAATGTACAAGCACTCTGCAACAAATCAATTTGATGATCTTGATAATTTCTAATAACTAAAATTCACGTTTTAAATTCAAAAATACTTTAGTCAAGCATTAATACTGCTTGGCTATTTTTTTCTGCCATCGCTTTGCTTCCTACAAACCACAACAGGAAAGACATCATGCCTAAAAAAACTAACCCAGTCCCAAAAGACCATTCCCAGTTATGTCTTCAGTACCTCCACCGTTGCGGTGGCAGCGCTCGATTATCTGCCATCAGCTTTAGTCTCTGTGTCATACAAACATTAGTTAATCGCAAGCTGGTAAAAGTGACAAATACAGGCGCAGGATTTTTTGTGGAGTTGGATGAAGCGAAATGAAAATACAAGTCGAGCAGCTAACTGCTAACGAATTTTTGTGGGCGAAAGACTGGATAAAAGAGTGTTTGCCTTGGCGCGATTTATCCTGCCCTGAAGAAGTTGAAGAACTCACAGAACAAGAAATAATTTCCGGCATCAAAATCCACTATAGCGGAGGGATAAAACCAGGGCAAACGCATCTAAATTACTCTTGATCACAACGAAGGTTAAAAACCAACGAAAAAATCAGGATTTCGCGCTTGATTATTTTTTAAGCCCCAAAGCGATCGCCTAAAATTTTCGCAATAAGCAAGAGTTAATGACATTAATTTTAGTTCTATTGAGAATAGACTTTGCTTGTTGACATGATGCGGCCGCCCTGGGGATAAAACAGTTCAAGTTGTCTGTAGAGGATCATATTTTTCCTAGTAATTCATGAGAATAAGTGAAACCGATGGCTAATCACAAACAAATTGCTCGTTCAAGTATGCAAGAGCCAAAAGTCCGGTTAGTTAAAAGTCATCGTCCAAGAAGACGATTCAACCCCAAGATTTCCGTTGACTGCATCATACAAACAACTGCAATCATCTCTCTACTCGTAACTGGTTTTTTAGGAGTTGGAGCAATGGGATGTTGGGGAATGGAGATTATCGAGACGAATGCTGAACCCAACATAATTATCTCTGCTTGGGAGCAACATAAAAATATCTGCTTGGGTGCAATGCTGGTCAGTTTTTCCGCTTTCTTGGGCAGTTCTCTAATCGGAGCAAGCCTCAGTATTCAACGAGATAAATTTTAGGTGAGTTAACGGCAATGAGAGAGTACAAAACCAAACATGGCGGCTACAAAATCGAGACTACTGAATTATCAGATGGTGCTGTAGATGTTCACGTTGGAAAGCAAAACTTTTTGAAAACAACCTGGGCATCTCCTTCAACTAAAACCTTTGACAATCATACGCAAGCTGTTCGCCATGCCAAAAATGCTATTGATAGCGGCGAAATCGATTCGGTTTTTCAAAGTTGAAACTAATGGAAATTCGTTCCTTTCAACCATCTAAATTTAGAGGAGCAAGAAAATGACATTAACTTTAGATAATTACTCTCGAAACAAAGAATCGTCTCTGACGAAAGCATTGCGGCAGATACAACAGCTAAACTCCAAGATTCATGAATTAGAGGAGCAGCATCAAGATTACGTGCAGAAGCAACAGAATCTAATTGCAGCCATCGCGGAAATCTGTGTTTCTCCAATGCAGGAGATTCAGGCGCTGCGGATTCTGATTTATAAGGGAGAAGCAGCTTGTCGGCAGTACTTGCGCTTAGTGCTGGTGAAGCGAAAGAAGGCTTTTTAAAATACCAAAAAACAACCCCTATCTTATGCCTTGCCGGAGGCACACAATATTTTTAAATAAGCTTCAAGCGATCGCCCCCAGCCGAGGTAAGCGATCGCCATTTCCGCTCCTTGTGACGCTAATCCTATAGGAGGGTAATTAAACATGGTACGAACATTAGAAGACAAGTTCAATTGCAAGAGTGAGCTATTTTTGTTGTCGGAAGACGAATACCAACCGAAAAATAAACTGGAAGAAATTGCAGTTAAAGCAGTCAAGTTAGCAGGGTTACACACCCGGCTTGGGGACTATGAATTTGTCTCGACAGCAGTTAGATTGCTTGAGCCATTCATTGCTGCATGGTATCATCGGGCCGAACTGTCCCCGCCATCGACCGCGACAATTTGCAAATGGTTTTATAATCAGCCACCAAAGTGGGCGATCGCTTTATTGGTGAATGAACAGCAAAAAATTTTTGAACAAGTTTCGCGGAATCTTCAAATTTAGCTAAAACAGAAAACTCTACGAAATCCGAAAAAGCCCTTGAAGATTGCGAGTGGCTTTTTTATTGTATAAAAGCAAGGTCAATCACAGTTAATTCACTATCAATTAATAGAGAATATGACATCAAAATCATACGGAATTGACACGGGTATTGACTATGTTTTTTACACTCTTGACTACCTATTGACTATTTATTGATGAACCAAGCATGGAGAGAACAACTTTTTAGCCGAAAGACCACTAATTCTGGGTTGAATCCTTTGGTTTTACCGATGACTAATGCCAAAATGTTGCGAGTTTTGGATATTTGCTATCGGACATGGGAGCGTTGGACAGAAGTGGCTGAAACAATCCCACAGTATAAATTATCACGAATCCAAATGCAGAAGATGGCACAGGAAAAAAGGTTAAGAGCGCCATTGATTCGTCCATATCAAGTATGGGTACTAGGCAGGATTGGCGAAGTGTTTGGAGATTTAGATCAAGGTACAAACAAGGTTGAAATAGCAAGGTCGATTGTGGAAGCCAATAAGTCGGAGTACACCGTTAAAGAATTTGAAGCTGAACAAATCAGATTTACACAACCACCGACAGGAGAATTACAAAATGTCTGAAACAATAGATAAATTTAGCCGTCAAGATTTGTTTGAATTACTGGGTGAAAAATACGCTCCTGCTAAAATCATTGCTGGTTTAGAGGAGTTGGCTAAGTCCGACCCAGATATTAACCAAGATGTAGAAGATGACGCAAAAGAATTTAGCATTGACATTTGCGATCGCTTGGAAAAGTTGTTCAGTTTAGCACAAACAACCCTCGACAAGTCGAAGCTGTTAGAAGGTGAGAGCAATTTGGCAAATATACAGACTCAAGCCATAGAAAGTGTGAGTGAACAATTACATCTTGCTGGAGTCAGCCGGGAAACGTTTAAAGCATTCTTGGACATTGTGGCAGGTAAAACTGTTGCTCAAGCGCTGGCAGTTCATGAGTTTGAGCAAGAATTGTTCGATGAAATCACCAGTGAACTTGATGCTCGTTCATTACAGCGACGGACAGAGCAAGGTTTTGATGAAATAGCGTTTATTTATCAGTTGGCCAAGAATCCCGAAATCAGGCAACAAATTACCCAAGAGTACGGGTTAAAGACTGGGGATGAAATTAAGCAACAAGTTCAAACCCTCACTACTGCTGCAACTGTTGGTTTTGACCCGAAAGCATTTTTAGACGAATTAGGAGTGCCGACATCAGAAAAAAAGTCGAAACGACCTGCGACAATTCAGGATCTGAAAAATTTGACACGCTCTTTGTTGAGCGAGAAATTCCAATCTCCAGCTTAAAATGGCGCAAGTTCTTCGAGCAGAATCTTTTCGGATTCTCAATTATTTTTTTTCTAATTTGTATTGGGCTATCTGTTTATATTCGTGTTGCTAATGCACCGCCACCCCAGACAACACAAACTATCGACGGGCAACAACCGTAAAATATTTTGGCTGAGTGGTTATGAAATACCAGAAGCAAGCGATGTTGGGATTATTGGGCATGGGGTTAATCGCAAGTCCTTGGTTATCACAACTGCCAGCCCAATTCAAAACTTACAACAGTGGCATTACGATTCGAGAGTCTGAAGAACTAGAACGCATTAAAGCCGAGCAAAGGGCAGAAACCGCCGACAAAATTAATTCTCTTGGAGTTACACCCTCATTCAGTAAGTTACGAATCAGGAACTATCTAGACTCAAAAAAACATAATCCTAGACCTGATACTACAGGTTATTTAGAAGATGAAACAGTTTTTGTGTATGACTCAACAGGTTTTTGTATTGGGCGAATTGAACAGAGGCAATGGAAATGGAAATATCGATTCAAAAATGCTTGTAAGAATTCACCACTGTACCAAGATTCTCATGATTGACCAAGAAGATTGGAGATTGAAGATCGCAGATTGGAGATTGAATGTTTTTGGTACAAGCCCAGCAGGAAAGTGGGCGAAATAAATCTCAAATCAGAGAAGCTGCATCTCTTGTAAGTACAGTCAATTCTCTTATCTACAATCGGCAATCTACAATCGGCAATCTACAATTGTTCGACCTATGAAATATCTCACTCCAAACAAATCTAATTCCCAACCAAAACCAGAATCATCACCACAAAAAGAACCGAAAAAAGGAGGGAGTGACTACTTAGAATTATTAGCTCGGTGGATTGTGGCATTAATCTCACTGCCAGTCATCTTTATCTCACATATCATTGCCCAATTCGTTACCCCAGGCACACCCGGATACAAGCTTGTTGGTGCAATTGGTTTCTGGATTGGTACACTGCTTTCTACTGATAGCATCTGGCAAGTTTTATTCCAGGGAAAACCGATTTTTCCCTGGTTTGAAACAGAATGGATTGGTTGGTTTGGTTGGTTACAACTCCTATTTAATCCCTTGTTTTGGATTAGCTTCGGTATCTCTGCACTTGTCCAAGTGATGGAAGCTAGGACATTGCGTGGTAAAGACCCACAACAGGCCAAGAACGAGTTTGAGGAATCAAAACAATACACACTCGGCAGTAAACCAAATGGGAATATCGACCTGACAGTGGCATTGTGGGGCGATTACAAAGCTGCTGGCATGAAAGAACGTCATACAGGGGGAGCGATCGCACTGTTTTTCTGGGTTTTTGATCTGACTACTACCTTCGTTGGTCGTAATCCCTTCCGCTACACGAACCCTGGTGTGATCTTGGCTTGCTTTGCTTACAACGTAGCTTCAATGATGGCAGGCGAGATTGGTTACAGCATTTGGAAACTTACTAAATAAAAGGAGAATACATGGAACAAATACCAATGCTAGGAACCAAAGAAACGGCACTTTTACGTGACGATTATCCCAGCATTGAGTATTTGGAAGCTGGGAATACTGCTTCTTGGTTGCAGGAACGCCAAGACCAGTTATTAGTCCGCGCCAAAGATGAGCGTAATGGCATGAATCTTGCTAAGTTCATTACTTTAGCGACGGCGGCGGCTGGTGCTGTTTGTTATGCCACTTCCCCACTTGCTCCCATCGGTGCAGTCGTAGCTGGTGTTGGTTATTTATGGTCAATTGTTCAGGACTTAAACGATACTCATCAATTTGCACCGATTCCCTTTATCCGTGGCGACTTCTTCAGTTTCCTTTCGGCAATGGGTGATAGTGTTGCCAGGGACGAATACTTTGCTAACTTCAATGAACTTGCTGATTTAATGCTGCACTTAGAGCCAATGGAGAAATACGAATTCGCCATGCTCAAACAATGTTCTCATGTTGTGTGTGAATACCTGAATGCTGTTGAGCCTGGGAAAAGATTTTATGCTTACCGTTGGTTACTTGATTGGTTTATTCAACTTAAAGGCTATTTCCCTACCCCTGAACAGTTATTCGGTCATTTGGCGCAAGTAAGTGTTGACCCCAGAGTAAACTATCAGCAAGTTACGGCTATTCAAGAAGCAACCAAACCTGAGAATTTAGGTATTCCAGAGGCAAGGTTTGCAAAATTACCGAGTAGAGGAGCAAGGGAGCAAGGGAGCAAGGGAGAGGAATTAGACCCAGATACTTCTTTTCCTACAGTTCCTTCTGCTTCTTTCTCCCCTGCACCCTTGCCCCCCTGCCCCCCTGCCTCTCCAGTCAATACCGATATCTCTACCTACACCACTAAACCTCAAGTGCAGTATGACCTAATTGGGCATATTGCTAAGAAAGTTACCAATATGCTATGGGTTGGTGTCCCTGGTTCTGGCAAAGGCATCACCATTAGCAATGCAATCGATGCTATTAAGCGCCTGCATCCTGACATACACATCTTTTATATTGACCCCAAAGGTGACGAGAAAGAAACCGGTTACTTCAAAGGTCGTGTTGATACTTTTAAACGGGCTAAAATCCTAGAAATGTCTCCGGTCGAAGCCGTTAAATGGGTCAAAGAATGCTTTAGCGAATTTCAAAATATCTCTGGCTCCAAGCTGATTATTTTGGATGAAGGAACAGCTGTCTGTTCCAAATTTAAAAATACCAAGGGTGAAATTGGCTGGCTTAAGGACAAAATCATCTCTTACTGTTCTTGCGGTGATAGTTCCGGTTGGCATTTCTGGATTGTTGTGCAAAACCCTCACACTGATGACTTGGGCATTTCTGGCGGGCTGCGATCGCAGTTAACCTCTGTGGCGTTGGTTCATCCTGATAACGTCCCAGCTTACAATGCCATGATTGCCACCCAACTCATCCCCAGCGATCGCAAGATTACCTCAACCCAAGTCATGGAAATTGCCGCACAATCACCAGTCGGTCGAGCGGTTTATTACGGCGGCATCAATGAATGGATACCAATGCCTCTGTTAAAGAATTTCTCTGGTTATGACCGGGATACCAAAAACTTTATTGACTCTGTACCAAGTAATAAGCAAACCTCTCAAGCTGAAACTAAGGAGTCAACCACACCAACAACCCAAGCTCAACAGATGTTGGCGCTCTTAGAGAAGACGAAAGCCAATTCCATTGATGAGTTTATCCAAACCGAGTTGAAATTAGACGGGATTCCACCAGAGCTGATCCGAAAAGGAATCGAAAGATTGCTTCAAAATTCACCAATTAAATACAAATTCGACAGTTGTGATAGTAATCAAAATTAAAATTTGTTGAATAACTTATGCAAGACAAGAATCAAAGCAACTCCCCCTCAAAAGCCTCAAGCTCTTTAGAAAAATTAACGACAAGTGTTGTTAACTTTATTAACAGTCTTTCTCAAAGCTTTAAAATATCAGAACGCGAACTACTAGTTCAAAAACAGTGGCTACATAATATGCAAACTAGTAAGCTTCTCAAAGAACAACAGGATTTCATCAATGAAGCTAATCAACAGATGCCTATACTATTAACTTCCAAGTCAAGATTAATAATTCTGGAAGCAATACTTGTCACTCGTGCCAGAAATGGACAACCTATAGACGATTTAGTGAAGGCAATTGAAGTAGTCAAGAAGAACGTTATTGAGATAGATATCCAGCCAAATTTCAATTTAGAAAAGGAGCGAAAAACTCAACCTCAGAAAGGCAAAGATACCCTAATTACACATCGTCATCAATACGAGTTACCTATTCTGAGCGAAGTTGGTAATTTAATCACTGATGTCCGAAACCTTATATTAATTGTGCCTCTAATTGCGGCTCTATTTGTTTTGATTTTGCCGATTACTAGCCCAAAAATTTGCGATTCTTGGGAAAATGCTACTGGTACTTATGAAAACAAAAGTTTGTTTTGTCAATTTTTAAATGATTTGAATCGTTTTTTTCAAGACTATCAGAAGCTCCAATGAATCTTCTAGCTCCGGCAATTGCTGCTGGAGCTTAAGCAATATAATACGGTGTAAATCATTGTTTACTACTCAAAGATGTAACATTAATACTAATTTAATCACAAGCGTGCCATTCTCATCAGGCGACACAATCAGCAAATGTTCTTGCGCCGAAATGCCCAACTGTTGCAGCAGGAGTTGGAGCTTGAAGCTGAATTGTTAGAAGAAAATCCAGAGTTAGCCCAGGTGATTCATTCTCTTAATATGCAGGAGATTCAGAGTAATCAGCAAGGGCTAGAAAATGTTTTATGCTCAGAAGGATTAGGGACAAAAGACCAAAGTGTTTGGAGTAAGTTTTTTCCGGGACTGGGTGGAAGGTAAATATGTCTTGGTCGAAATCTATTTCTCTTGATGTTGCTAATAAAGGTTAAAATAAAGTGCCTTTTGTCAATCAGTTAAAATACTCAAAATAACCTGAATAAAAATTCTGACAGATCCCTTGCTGGTTCTAAAATGAAATTTGACTTCATCGCTGACACGCCTCAGTTTATGCAAAACTTTAGACAAGATATAAATGCCAGAGCTTCTATGGATTTGGAACAGCGAAGGACTTGGTATTCTCCTGTTGCTGATGTTTATTACAACGCAAGACCACACTATCCAAAGGAATTAATTGATCGGTCTGTCGCTTTAGCCCAACTTGACTCAGATGCGTCGATTCTTGAGGTTGGTTGTGGTCCAGGAAATGCGACGGTGGCTTTTGCTCAATTTGGTTTTTCAATGACGTGTATTGAGCCAAACCAGGATTTTTATCATTTGGCACAACACAACTGCGATCGCTATCCAAAAGTTACAATTTGCAATACTTCATTTGAGGAGTGGGAACTAGAAGCAAAACAGTTCAATGCCGTTCTATCTGCCAATGCCTTTCATTGGATACCGCCAGAGATTAGATATACCAAGACAGCATTGGCAATGTGCGATAACGGTTTTCTTATTTTGCTATGGAATCTGACCCCAGAACCGAAATACGAAGTTTACCAAGTTCTAGAGGAAGTGTATCAAGCTTATGCGCCCTCCCTTGTTCGATATGAAGGTGCCCAGATTCAAGCAGAGATTTTGAGGGGGTTTGAACAAGAGATTTTAGACTCCAATTGTTTTCAAGAGTTGGTTGTCGAGCAAACCGCGTGTGAAGTCACCTATAGCATTGATGACTACCTCAAGCTTTTGATTACCTTGCACAGAGTAGAGCCACAAGCCAAAGAGTTACTATGCGTAGGATTGCGAGAGATGCTAGAAAAATTTGGAGATAGCGTACAACTTGAGTTTCTTTCTGCTGTTCATGTTGCCCGCAAAGCACTTGTGAGAGGTTAGGCACAAGCCTTGAATAAATCAGCCCAGCCGTCGCTTTCACCTTGAGGGCTTTCATCACTGAATTTCTCTAAGCTGTCGCCCATATAACTTGCACTTTTTAGGGTCTGCAACAATTGTTAACTCTGTAATGCTCTGGAAAATTACAGATACGACAGCTTACTATTATTTCTTACCTACTTGCAACCGTCCTTTTGTACCTTGTGTCACCTTCGATTCTTCTTCTTGCTTACTGGAATTAACCATTTGCATCAAGTGCTAATTTAGATAACTCTGCGCCGAAATGTACAAACTTTCCCAAATCTCTTGATTGCGGCTGATTTTTGTACCGACTGTATTCCCTGCTGTTTTCTCCGACACCAAGTATTTGCGGAAGTAGTTAGTCCACAGGTGTTGCAGGAAATCTTCAGCAAATTTGTTAAACGGCAGAATCCATTTAAAAGATGAAATTTCGTCAGGGGTATTTTGTTGGGGGTAGGGTTGCAGGTTCGTGTTTAAGACAATTTAATTTGGATTGCGCCAAGGAGTTCAACATCTTCTTAATTCCCCACACTCCAATACCTGCAATCCTACATCCCACACCAAGAAGCCAACTATATCAAGGATTTGCATTTAACTTAGTGGCATTCGTCCAATGAATCTCTTTGGAACGAAAAGCTCTATCCCAATCGTTAGCAATCACTTCCATCATATTGATCATGCCTTCATAGCCAAAATATGGCTTATCAACATAAGTTTCTCTGTTAGTGGGGCTAAATACATCAAAAGCAATTTTGATTCCTAGTTCCTCTGCCATGTATTTTTCCCATGCCGAGCCAATCACAGCATCAACATCAAACTCTTCTAAAGTCTGTTTTACCTGATAGCCGTCTGCCGAAAATATTACGCGGGAAGTAAGACCGAGGCTGTGCAGTTCTCGCTCCAAAATTGAACGAGAATCAGGCATCGCCGAGCGAAATAATAAGACTTCAGGAATCATCTCCAATTCTTCAAAGAGCATTCTAACCAGTCCAATGCCAAGCGTTCCATCCGCAGATACAGCAATTCTACAGTTACGATATCGGGGAATAATCATCAATGCTCGTTTGCGAAGTGTATCTACGACCATTTCTTCGCCAAGTTTAATTAGCGGTTCGACTTTTTCTTCGATCTTAAAATGTGCCGCTAATGCCTTCAACCATCGAGTAGTGTTGTTTACACCTACTGGTAAAGGTATATCATCAAGGATGAGGGGGATATTGTGGGTCTCTTGCATTTTCCGAGCAAACTTATACCCAACATCATGACTAAGAACAATATTGGCCGTTGCCTCACCAGCTAGCTCCAGTTCTTCAAATGAAGTATTATGAGAAAAAACAGTCTGTACTCTAATCCTCAAAGATTTTAAAATCTGCGTTACCCATTGCAAGTCAGCCCACCAAGTAGGATTAAGATTTGCCTGTGGCGCAATGATATTTACAATCCTCGGCTTTCTACCCCTTCTTTTAGTCTGCCTTTTCTTGATAAAAGGAAGTAAAGCATCCATTCCCATCTCCAAGCCATCATAAGCATTGCCCCGAAATCCACCAGCCATTAAAGGAACGAGTTTGGCTTTGATATCTGGCTGAAGCTGGTTGCACAATCCCGCAATATCTTCACCAATGATGTCTGCCGCGCAAGTACCAACGACAAACATGACCTTAGAATCAAAAGATTGATCCGCCTCTTTAATCATCCCTCTGAGTTTATCAGACGCTCCCATCACAATGTCTGACTCAAAAAGACGAGTACAACCTACTTTCCGCTTGGTGAAATCAACCTCATGAGCATCATACCCAGCTGCGACAGTTGACGCACAACCCTGTGGAGACTGAATCACAATACTAACATCTTTAATACCAGCAACTGTAGTTGCAATACCTTCAAGGGCACAGCCAACTACTGGGTCTTTACTATGGTTACAATTGTCAAAAGTCGTTTCAGCAGACATTTTTCCTCCTGTTTCTCTAAGGCTTGACTATGGTAAAAATTTTACTCATTACACCAACCTGGAATAGTCTACGTAGGTTGGGGAGCCACTGCGTTGGGCGGCTCTGCCGACTTGTTCGCTCTTAGCGTTCCCGCAGGGTAGCATGTGGCGTTTGAGGAACAAAACCCAATTATTTCTGAGAGTTTGTTGGGTTTCACTACCCTGTGGTTAGCCGCCTCCGGCATCTACGTTCTACTCAACCTACAATTTTCTACGTGTTAACGTACTCCTTCGGAGAAGCAAGCTACGCGGAGCGTCTCCAAGAGTTGCGGGGCGTAGCCCGACAAATCCATACTTTGATTCAGCAAAGTCACATTTTATTTATTACTCGTTAAAACATTTTCCCCGCTTCTTTCCTGCTGCATATACGGTACAGTCAGGCATGTCTTGAGCTAATTTTCCGCTTAGTGATTGAGTAGATGCTAACCCAGAATTTTTAGGGAATACCATTTGCTTGGTTAAAGCACTCCGAGGTCTAAAGCCATATTGAAGTGCTGTTTTAATACACCTTGCGACCTTTAAGGCTCCGCGATAGCCAAATCTGGGACGATTTAAGATAGCATTTAAATCGACTACGGGAATATGGGGGAAACTCAAGGAAGAACCAAAATAAACTACCGATTCTGCATCAAGACCACCAATGAAATCCAGTAATTCATCTTCCGTTTGTTTCATGGACTCGTACTTGCCAAAGGCCAGTGTCCCTTTCGTAATCAGGATTTCTGGGTCTAACCCTGTTTCCAACAAATAATCTACACTGGTTTCTCGTGCTTCTGTACTCCAGGGATGGAAGTTATAGATTACTACACGCATCCCAAAATCACGATCCAACATGTGAGCAAGGGATAAGCACTTGATAGCATCATGTCCTTCAATAATCGCTAACTTCCCTTCTATATAACTCTTAGCTGCTTCAAATTCAGTCTTGATTGCGGCATATTCCTTTTCCATTAAGGCAGCCGCCTGTTCTTCCATCCCTAAATATTTTGCCGCCCCTTCGAGCCATTTTTCTGTAGCGCTGATTCCGTAGGGAAGGATAGTAGAATTTAACGGCGTACCGAACTTGTCTGACATGGCTTTGCCAATGGTATAGCCAAGATCCAAACATAAAGTACAGTTGACTGCTGCACTCGGTGCTTGCTTGAGTTCTTCTAATGTACAATCACCTGCGATGACGCTGTGAACTCTTGCCCCCATTGCTTCTATTAATCGCACCAATTCTTTGACATCAGTTTCGACTTCTGTCCTTTCAGGGCCCATCTTCGCGCCCACAATATTGACGGCATCGGCTAGTTGTGCTTTCCGCTCTGGAGTTGGCGGCTCCATAAAATCTACGATTTGCCGAAATACGATATCAAATCCACTGCGATACTCCCCAGCGAATCCTTCACAATGTATCGTCATGATCTCAGCATCGATTTCGCTGCGGGCTTTATTCACTACGTCATCAACACAGTCGCCAATAATACCAGACGCACAACTAGTAGCAACAACGATCGCATCAGGATGGTATTTTTCATCTACTTCTCGAATCGCGCCTTTTAATTCTTTTTCGCCACCAAAAATTACCGCTTTCTCACTCATGTTCGTAGTCACCACGGGTTCATAAGGGGAACCACTATTGCGGCTATTGGTCAGCTTGTATGCTCGTTTGACTCCATAAGCACAGCCACTCGGCCCGTGAGAAATGACGATCGCATTTTTAATCCCACTTAAAATCTTCGTTGCAGTCCAAAATTTACAGGGGCGGGTATGACTACCTTGTAAAGTGGTCTTAATCTTACCTTCTTTTGCCAAGCGATAAAGTTCGCTCAAGTTTCCGTAAAATACGACATTCTGATCTATCATGATACTTCTCCAAATATTTCATCTTTTTTAAACGCAGAGGGTCGCTGAGGTTGGCGCAGAGGAACGCCAAGTTTTGAATAGAGGCTCAAGCACTCAAACTCTGCGCTCCTCTGCGTTCCTTTGCGTTTAAAATTCAATCTACCAGACGTTTAAGATCCACTCGCGATCATGCTTGTTCTCCATATCTGCAAACATGGCGTTGGCAATGTTATCTGCTAGCCATTCTGCTCCTTTGTAGCCAATCACAGGATATTTCCACAGACCTGCACGGTCAAAGCTGGGGAAACCTACCCGAACCATCGGAATTTTGTTGTCGATAGAAATATACCGACCCTTTGAATGACCTAAAATCAAGTCAATTTCGAGGGATTTATCTGTAATGCGGCGCTCTAATTCCCAAAGGTCTGCATTCCAGATAACTTCGATATCACAAGCTGCTTGCTTCTCCAACTCGGCAATTCTTGGGTCTTTGGTGCAGGCTTTGTTGTCGTCTCCCAACAACATCAGCACTGGCTCTAACTCAACTTCTAAGCAGAACTCTGCTAGACCAATTACTAGATCGGGATCTCCGTAAATAGCTACCTTCTTGTTGGCGAAGAACATGTGGGCGAGGTCTGCGATCGCATCAATAGCTTTACCCCGTTCTCTGACTAAAGATTCTGGTATTGGTTTACCAGTCAGTTTGCTGATATTTTGCAGCCAAATGTCGGTATTTTTGATGCCAATTGGTGTTGGGCCAATGATTGCAGGAACTTTGAACTTCTCTTGTAAGAATTCGGCTGCACTACCGCCTTCATATTTGCATAAGGCAATAGTTCCCAACGCATTAGCAGAATCAGCGATGTCTTCGATGGTGGTATTACCAAAAGCAAAACTTGTCTTATCAGGCATTGTGGGCGCATCGAAGGTTTCTGTATCCAGTAATATGTTTCCTGGAACGTCCATCTCTTTTAAGATGCGTTTAACTTCAGTGACATCTCCAGGGTTAAGCCACCCAGTAATGATGTTCAACTTGCCAGTTGGTTCGCCTTTTTTTGCTAGGGTAGAAATGATTGCATTTACGCCGACATTATAGCCTGTTACCTGGCTACCTTTGTAACTGGGGGTATGTACAGGAACAAGAATAACCTTGCGATCGGGATAGGCCTGCTTCAAATGGGCGTTGAGCTTGTTAATGGTTCCTTCAATATCGTCCCCAATTGTCTCTGTTGAACAAGTCGTAATAATTGGGATAATTCGTAAATCGGGATATCGTGCGATTAAGGTCTTTACACCTTCCTCAATCCGTGGTATACCACCAAGAACAGCGCTATTTTCATGGAGTGAAGAAGAAGCAATGTCAAAATTTTCCTTCAAATGCTGGGCAAACAGGAGACGAACGAACATACTACACCCCTGTCCTCCATGCACCAGGGGAATACAATCTTTGATTCCGATGGAAGCGTATTCAGCCCCAGCAGGCTGACAGGTAAATATAGGATTGATGATTCCCTTGCGTTCTTTCTGTTTTACGACTAAAGACATTCTCTTGACTCCTATGTGGTAAAAATTGCGTGATTTTGTTTGGCGTTGCTGAACGAAGAGATGAAGTGTCTTTTCGAGCTTAAGAAAGTGGAACGATGTCTGTGGCAAGCTAACGCTGCATCCAAATAGCATCGATTACAGAAGAAAAGTAGAATTGAATTTCGTGAAAATCTTGAAAGCTAGATGAGATGCTTCTGTAGTCAGACACTACGCTTCTTAGGAATGCTTTTGGTGTAGCCCGTTGGTGACATCGCTCTCTACTCAGTAGGAAAATTTCTGCACAAACACTAACAGGATGACTTGACTCTAATTCATACTCCAATTCAACAACGCCATTCGTTTGTAGAACTTACGCAAAAACCCTCTCAAACTCTCATTCCCCCGTGGACTCTGCGTCCTCTGTGGTTCGTTTCTCCTTACCTTTGCGTAAGTCTTGTTACCGATCTAATTGCTTTAATAAAGCGAATAATGTAATTCACCATTCTTCGACTTGGTTATTACAATATCGATCAGCATTGCCTTAACAGCTTCCAGTACTGCTTTCTTTTGCGAGTTCTCCATGCTATTTAACCATGCAAACCTAATTTCCAGGTCAGCCGCAAGGATCTTCGCATCTGCATAAAAACCTCTCTCAATCAAGGTTTCCAGAACTACCTTTTCTCCAGTCAAGATTTGGGCAGTCTTATTGAGAACACCATTGATGTTTTCTTCCCGATCCCATGCACGAGAGTGAAACTGCCACAAACAACGTTCTTGAATTAATTTTGTGACTTCCGCAGCTCGTTCTTGAATGTATGACGCAATTTCCTTAGCTTGCACTTGAACTTGTGGCGCAACTTCTTTAGCTTGTGCTTGAACTTGTGGCGCAACTTCTTTAGCTTGTGCTTGAACCTGTGGCGCAACTTCTTTAGCTGGCTGTTTAACCTGTGGCGCAACTTCTTTAGCTTGTGCTTGAACCTGTGAAGTGGCTTCCTTAACTTGCTGTTGAACTAAAGAAACGACTTGCTCAGATAGCTCTTTGGTTGCTTTACCGTTGCCATTACCATTCGTACTTGGCAGATTTTGCTCACCACGGATATCATCCTTAGCCAATTTCATCAAAGGAGAGTAGATGGCATTGTACATA
>NZ_CAWUDO010000052.1:0-60704 GCF_963920935.1 Nostoc sp. CCY 9925
ATGTCTTACATCAAGCGATGTGAATTGATTTTTTATTGTTTGTGAGAAATTTGCGATTAGTCATTGGTGATTTCTCTCTCATCTGCCATGCCCAATGCCCCATTCCCTTTTACTTTGCAATTCGCACTTTGTCACCATCTTTGAGATATGGTGCACCATCAACTATTACACGTTCACCTAACTGCAAGCCACTTTTGATTTCTACTTTGTCACCATTAGCAGGGTCTCCTAACTCTACCTTTTGGGTGCGGACTGTATCCTCACCCGAGAGGATAAATACAATTACACTTGAGTCTGCTTGGGACTGCACTGCTTTTTGCGGTACTACCATGCTGATGGCGGAGTTGGTGGTAATTGCAGCACGGGCAAACATCCCTGGTTTGAGTGAAGTTGTTGGTGGCAAGTCAATTTTTACTATAGCTTCACGCCTTTGATCGTTGATTTGTGGTTGTATTTCCCTGATTCGTCCTTGCGATCGCACGCGGCGATCGGCATCAGAAGTAATTTGCACGGATGCACCAACTTTTACCTGCATGAGTTGAGTTTCAGGCACTTTCGCTTGAAGTTCTAGTTTTTCATCTCGGATAATAGAAAATAGCTTTTGTGTACCACCAACCACAGTTCCCACTTGGGTTTGCGGCGGCACCCCAGTGACATCACCAACCCTAGCAAGTTTCTCGGCGATGATTCCAGAAACTGGCGCACGCACTACAGTTTGTCCTAACTGAGTTTGGAGTTGTTGCACCCTAGCAGTACTACTTTTGACATCAGCTTTGGCTTTATTGATGCTGGCTTGGGCGTTGTTAATGTTCGATTGGGCACTTTTGACACTAGCTTGGGCACTACGGATATTTTCTCGGCCAAGATTCACAACTTCTATGGCAGTTTTCACAGCGTAGGAACGAGTGTCGAGTTCTTGTTTGCTAATGGTTCCAGAGTCAGCAAGTTGTTGATATCGCTGATAATTCTTGGCTGCTTCCTCTAATCTTGCCTGGGCTTGGGCTAAATCTGCTTGTTTTTGCTGGACTATTGCCTGAGTTGATGCTAAATCTGCCTGCCTAGATGCCAGATCTGCTTGTCGGGATGCCAGATCTGCTTGTTTTGATTCCACATCTGCTTTTGCTTGGCTAATTTGGTTTTGGACTACGGAATCATCCAATACCGCTAAAACTTGACCTTTTTTGACAAAAGCTCCTTCTTTGACATCTTCAGGGATACTTTTGATTTGTAATCCGTTTGTCTGGGGTAGCACTGGAATTAGATCGCGGGCTGCTACAGTACCGGTTGTTTTCAGGGTACGCACAACACGGGCGTTTTCCACTGTGGCGATGGTGACTGTCATCGCTGGGTTAACTTTTTGATCTCCGACTGCGCTTTGTTGATTGGATGGCAAACGACTCAATATAGCCATACCACCAAAGGCGATCGCTATTCCTAAACCAGCACCCAAGAATAATGGCTTCAACCATACTCTGGTTTGTTTTTGGTTTGATTTGTTTGCCAAGGTTGCATCTTCAGACGTTACAGGTTTTTCCACCTCAACTTCTGAAACACTTTCATCGCTCACAGTGCCACCTCCACTTTCTGTGTATGTCTACCACTGTTAATACTTTCTTAAGAAAACTTGAAATTTATTTACTTTATATCAAAAATGGCGTATTTTTCAGCGAAGGTGTTTTGGGTATAGAGTATATAAAATGACAAAATAATATCTTTAAACCAGAGTAATTACTAGTAAAGCACATACAATTAAAATGTAAATCAAGATACAAATTAATGTTATTTCATCTATTCACTGTACTAGTTTAAAAAGGCAAATTTCCAAAATTGCAAATTCTCCATATCCCCTATTCCTTCATCTTTGTGTCAGTCTTAACCTGTTAGTTTCCGCTTAGTCAAGTATTAGGTCACACAGTAGATGTATTTAGATCACTGTCAATCACGAGTTAGAAATGAAAAATTAATAGTTAAAGCTAATGTAGATTTATCTAAATTAAACTTAAAAAAGTTAATGTACTTTACTATACCAGATAATTATTTTACAACGCAGTCTATAATCCCTCTAAAGCGTTGGTACTGTTAGAAATCCAAAGCTTATCCTGGAATGCAGTATAGGTCAAGGTAGCGTCTACACCTACACCTGAGTTAAAAAAGAGCAAACTGCATTGTCCGAAATTACACCAAAGTATTGGGCATGGGAAGAGGACAAAGGGACAAGGAGAATTGGGGACAAGGGTAAAAAATTACTGCAACTTCTCCTCTGCCCCTCTGCCCCCTTGTCCCCAGTCCCCAATCCCTCAATAAAATCGATAACTAAGTACATACCAGAGCCAACAGATATGTTCAATGCCACTGAAATTTTAATTGATGCCTTTGTAAATCAAATTCGAGAAGGTTACCGTCGCACCTATGGCTGCTTCAAAAATGATTATCAGGACATTATTGCGTGGGCTGGTAGCATGGCTTTGGAAAACATTGCCAATAGCGATGCCCTTTACCATAATGTTGAACACACTGTCTTAGTTACCCTGGTAGGGCAAGAAATCTTGCGTGGCAAACACATCAGAGAAGGTGGTGTTTCCAGTGAAGATTGGCTACATTTCATCATCTCCCTAGTCAGCCATGATATTGGCTACGTTAAAGGAGTGTGCCGACAAGATAGAGAAATAGCAGGCTTATATGCTACAGGTAAAAATGGCAGAATGATTTCTTTGGCTCCTGGGGCTTCTGATGCCAGCCTCACACCGTATCATGTCGATAGAGCAAAGCTGTTTATTGATGAGCGTTTTGGTGGTCACAAATTAATAGATGCGGATGCGATTAAAAGCAATATTGAATTGACTCGATTTCCGGTGCCTGCGGCAGAGGATCAGCAAGATACAAAATGCTTTGCGGGGTTAGTACGTGCTGCTGATTTGATTGGGCAATTAAGCGACCCGCGTTACTTAAAGAAAATTAACTCTTTATTCTACGAGTTTGAAGAAACTGGTATGAATAAAGTCTTGGGCTATAAAACTCCTGCTGATTTACGTAAGAATTACGCGAAGTTTTACTGGAATGGGGTATATCCCTATATCCAAGAAGGACTGCATTATCTGTCACTGACACAACAGGGAAAACAAATTCTGGCTAATCTCTACTCGAATGTGTTTGTTGTGGAACACGAAAGACAACAAGAAGAACAGCAGCGGTATTTAGAGGAGTTGGGAGTTAAGAGTTAGACGTAGGGAGTGGAGAATGGGGAGTTAAGAGTTATTAATGATGAATTATGATGAACATAAAAGTTTGATAATTCAAAATTCACAACTCATAACTCCTAACTCATAACTCCTAACTACTATGGATTGGTGGCGACGACTGAAGAAAAATCCTTTGGCACGATTTGGGGCAATTTTGCTGTTAATTTTCTACATAGCGGTAATTGCAGCCGATTTCATTGCACCTTATGACCCCTATGCCTCACAGCCTAATGGTTCATTGCTGCCACCAACTAAGGTATATTGGGTTTCTCAATCAGGGCAGTTTATTGGGCCTCATGTTTATCCGACGATTCAAGGAGAGACGAATTTAGAAACAGGCGATCGCGAACTGATTGTAGACTTTAAAAAACCCTCACCCTTGCGTCTATTTGTTTCTGGTGCAGAATACAGATTGTTGCAGCTAAGTTTGCCACTACCCCCCAAATGGGATGAAGTTACAATCTTTCCCGGTATCCCCTTGAATTGGCATTTATTTGGCACAACAAATGGGGTAAAATTTAACGTTTTGGGTACTGATGACCAAGGCCGCGACCAACTCAGTCGCTTGTTGTATGGCGGCCGCATCAGTATGTTTATCGGGATTTTTGGTGTTGCTATTTCCTTCCCTCTCGGTTTGCTGATAGGTGGAATTTCCGGCTACTTCGGAGGTTGGACAGATAGCATCATCATGCGCTTGGCAGAAGTGTTAATGACTTTTCCTAGTATTTATCTTTTAGTTACCTTGGGGGCAGTTTTGCCACCTGGTTTAAGCAGTACCCAGCGCTTTTTGTTGATTGTGGTGATTACTTCGGTTATTGGCTGGGCTGGATTAGCACGGGTAATTCGCGGACAGGTACTATCAATTAAAGAGCGGGAATTTGTCCAAGCCTCACGGGCAATGGGCGGCAACCCACTTTATATTATTATCCGCCATGTTTTGCCCCAAACAGCTACCTATGTAATTATCTCTGCTACTCTGGCAGTTCCCAGCTTTATTGGTGCAGAAGCGATACTAAGTTTGATTGGCTTGGGTATTCAACAACCAGACCCTTCTTGGGGCAATATGCTTTCTCTGGCTAGTAATGCTTCGATTATGGTTTTGCAACCTTGGTTAATTTGGCCGCCAGCTGTGTTGATTATTCTCACAGTCTTAGCGTTCAACTTACTCGGTGATGGTTTGCGAGATGCATTAGACCCGCGCAGTTTACGAAGATAAGTTGTAAGAATAGCAAATGTTGTCGCCGAACTAGCAAATGTAGTGCCCGAACTAGCAAATGTAGTGCCCGAACTAGCAAATGTAGTGCCCGAACTAGCAAATGTAGTGTCCGAACTAGCAAATGTAGTGCCCAAACTAGCAAATGTAGTGTCCGAACTAGCAAATGTAGTGCCCGAACTTGCAAATGTAGTGCCCGGACTAGCAAATGTAGTGCCCGGACTAGCAAATGTAGTGTCCGAACTTGCAAATGTAGTGTCCGAACTTGCAAATGTAGTGTCCGAACTAGCAAATGCTGTCGCCTAAACTACTTCTAAAAATCTTTGCAACAAATTAATCGGTTGTAGGGGCACAACATGTTGCATTGGTGTCAACTTAACGTGAAAGCGAAGTCTGATAAGCATTTCAAAAATTTTCGATGTACCACCTAGATTTTAGATCCCCCCTAACCCCCAAGGATCGGCTACGGTGTACACACAAGTCGGAAAGAGTAGTCTGTCAAGGAATAATTGACGAGTAGATTCTCTGTAGAGACGGCGATTTATCGCGTCTTGTGAACGTGTTGGTCTATCAGACGCGATAAATCGCGTCTCTACATGAAGTAATTTGAGTTGCTTGTTTAAAAGTGAAACGGAGTAATAGTTTTATGCCTTACAGCGATTTTAGCGAGTGGTCTTTCTCAAGAAGATTAGCAAAATGCCAAACAGCTTAATACCGAATTCGCGGGTCTACATAAGCATTTAAAATGTCAATTAAAATGCTGGCACTAACAACGATCGCTCCAAAAAATACCAATACTCCCTGGACTGTGGGATAATCGCGATCGCTAATGGCTTGATACAATCGATTAGCTAAGCCAGGCCAAGAAAATGTTACCTCTGTCAAAATCGCTCCACCCAATAAAGACGCAAAGGTTAATCCCAGAACTGTAATTACCGGAATTAAAGCATTTTTTAACGCATGGGAGACTAAAATCTTATTTTCCTTAATACCTCTGGCTCTAGCTGCTTCTACATAATCTGCTTGTAGGGTTTGCTTTAAATTCACTCGCACAATGCGCTCAAAAATCCCACTGAGCAAAATTCCCAAAGTCAGACTCGGTAAAGCAAGATGATGCAAAGATGTAAAAAACTGAGTGAAGTTTCCAGCTAATAAGCTATCAATTGTATACAATCCTGTGATAGGTGTGGGGGCGGGAAGGTTGGGCGGAAAGCGGTTAGAATTGGGAAACCAACCGAGTTGTACTGAAAAAATTAACTGCAAAAGCATTCCCGCCCAAAACATGGGGAGTGCGTAGGTGATAATACCAAACAACCGGCCACTGATATCAAAATATGTCCCAGGGCGGGAAGCCGAAAGAGTACCAACTAAAATTCCCACCGTGAGTGCAACCGCCATACTACATACTGCTAACTCCACCGTCGCCGGGAAATATTGGGCAATGATGTTCCAAACATTCTCTCCCCGACTTAGCAAAGAAGTTCCTAAATCAAAGCGCAACAGATTTCCCAAATAATTGAGATACTGTAGCCATAAAGGCAGATTTAAACCGAGTTGTTTTCGCAATTCTTCTTTAGCTGCTTCTGGCGCACGTCCACCGAGAATTGCATCTGCGGGATCTCCTGGTGTTGCTCTGAGTAAGAGAAATACAATAGTGATGATAGTTAATAGCTGGAGTGGTGCTAACAGCAACCGGGAAACAATGTAATATTGTAAAGCTTTAGAACGAGACATAAGTAATTCGTAATTCGTAATTTGTGATTCATAATTTGTGATTCGTAATTCGTAATTTTTGGGCTTTTAACCACACCAAATTGTCAATTTTGGGGCTTTTAGCTTTTGAGAATTTAGACCTCAATAAATTCAATTACGAATTACGAATTACGACTTACGACTTATTTTTTAATTGTCTGGTAAACCAAAATTTGGGTTGGATTAAGTTGTACGTTACTAACACCATTGCGGGCAAATACATAGTCTTTGTTTTGCCATAGTGGAACGTAAGGTACATCTGTATTTACTTGGTTTTGAATATCTGTAAAAATTTTCTGCCGCGCTTGTGGGTTTAGTTCTTTACGTTGCTGGTCAATCAATTTATTCATGACTTCGCTATAGTAGAACGAACCCTGAGTTTGACTTGCCCCATCTTCACATCCTTTAGCAACTGAACCTTTATCACAATACAAAAATGGCTGTACGTAATTATCTGGATCTAAAAAGTCTGGATACCAATCAAGTAAAGCTGCTGGATACAACCCTCTAGAAATGTCTTTAAAGAAAGCAGGGCCTTCAGCAACGCTGACTTCAAATTGCAGAATTCCATCCATTTTGGCATCGACAAGCGATTTAAGTGTCTGTGCTGCCAAACTCCGAGTAGGTGAACTAGAAGGATACCAAATTTGAACTTTTGCAGGATTTTCTTTGGAAAAACCAGCGGTTGTTAATAATTGTTTGGCTTGATTAAAATTAGCATCGCCATATTTATCTTTAAATAATGGTTGAGAAACATTAAATGTGGTGGGAATCATGCTATAAAGCGGATCTGCTTGACCAAGTAACACTCGTTCATTGATTAGTGGACGGTCAACTATTGAAGCGATCGCTTGTCTAACTTCTGCTTTATCTAAAGGCTTTTGATTCCTATTTAATACCATATAACTGACTACGCTACCCTGAGCAGCGATCGCTTGCCAATCCCCTTTTTTACCACCTTCTTCTAAGCTCCGAGTTTGGTCTGGTTGTAAGGATAAATAAGCGACATCAATTGCACCTGTGCGGAAAGCATTAAACAAGTTAACTGGACTAGTCTGAATTTGAACGTTAACACCGTTATTAACTGGTTTTTCGCCCCAATACTTATCAAACGTATCAAATCGCAGCGAATCAGTACCATACTGGGCTAACTTGTAAGGGCCAGTCCCCACAAAAATATTCGGTTTGAATTTACCCGCACCGACTTCGTAAGCTTTGGGCGAAACTGCACATACTCCAGGAAAGGCTAGTAGTGAGGGAAAGGCTGCAAAGGGCTTTTTCAGCTTAATGCTTAACTCATAATCGCCTGTGGTTTTCACCGAATCTACTATATCGCCTAGTAAGAAAGAGGGTTTTCCTTTATTTTCAATAAACCGCTGGATAGTAAATGCCATTGCTTGGGCGTTGAAGGGAGTCCCATCGTGAAAAACTACTCCTTGCCGTAAGGGGATGGTATAAGTTAAGCCATCTTGACTGACTTTCGGTAATGCTGTGGCAAGTTGGGGTTTAATTTCTGTGCTTCCTGGTTCGTAAGTGTAAAGGCGATCGCTCATATTAAACACTAAACCGAGCGCTGCTAACTCATAAGCATCAGCTGGATCGAGGGTTCTAGGTTTGGCTGTTGTACCTATAGTAATGCGACCATCACCTGTAGGACTATTTACAGAACCCGATGGCGGGGTAGTTGGCTGCGGACGAGGAGCGCAACTCACAACTAAAAATAAACATACACAGAACAAAGATAGGAATTGTATAATCCTACTCCAGCGTTTCACGGACAAGGAAAACCATGTCATAGCAATAAGATTTTAGATATCAGCGGTCAGCCATCTTACTACATTTGTGACTATTGTGCCTTAATTTTTACAAAGAATTTTGACCACGATTGTAGCTAAGTATATACGTACAAATCAGCTTATATATTGCCCTATTTTCAGTGAAGACCGTCATTATTCGTTCATCCTTTGTAAACATAAATGAGTAATAACTAATCACAAACGACAGTTACTTAAGCAAGGAAAAATTTTTATTTAATTAAGATTTTAAACATTCACTGAATTTGTCGTAAATTCTATAGTTACTAGGGAAGTAGGTTTGTTAAGCTCTCAAAGTAACCCAAGTGGCGTACACTAAAACTCAGCCTGTTGCCGCTTGGGGAAACATGTCCGTGGAGCGGTTTTTCATAGAGAACAGCTGCATGGTTTTCCTAACAAATCTAGTGTTTATACATCAGCCAAAAAAGCGATCGCAATATCACCAACAGCAGATTTAAAGTCTAATAGCGAGACTAAGACCGTGAAGTATTTCTTTCTATCTGAGGGATGGACAGTTGCTAGAGTTTGGGCATCTGACGGACTCTGGCAAATAACCGCATGGCGACGCCAACCAGATATTCAGCGAATGAATATTTGTTTAGTGGAACAAAACGAGTTGCTATGGCTGTATCGAGTTGAAGAAGCCATTTTAACCATAGAAGTCAAGCCAACAACCCCAGTAATCGCCAGTCAAACCATCGGTCAAGTAGTACTCAAGCGTTTGATGAGTGCCGAACAAGTAATCGAACGCCTGGGTACTGCTGAAACGAAGTGTCACCTGCAAAACATCCAGTTGGTGGTTCAGTAGAGGAAGAGGACACAGGGACGCGGGGACACGGGGAAAGATTACAAAAGATAACATGGGAAATTTATGACAAAAAGTTTCTCACTCTCCGCGTCCCCGCGTCCCCCACTCTCCGCATCCCCGCGTCTGTTCCCCACTCTCCGCGTCCCCGCGTCTGTTCCCCACTCTCCATTCGGTAAAGAAAAGATAAGCAAATTTAATCCCCGACAGGATTGGTAGCGAAAAAACTTGGACATGCTACGCGATCGCATTAATTTACACGCTTGCAAACAGTTCCATCAATAGTTACACTTTTTAAAACATTCTCATTTTTACTTGGCGATGGCTACCCTACGGGGTAAATCTCAAGGGAGCGAGTAAGCATTGCCAAACCACCCACGCTGTCTGACTTTATAAGACTAAGTTGTGGTCAAACTCTGGCTCTGGCAATAACAAAAAACAAAACAGAGTTTTCTGAGTGGCGGTTTTCGTTTCTCAGAAACTCAGTAAGAAAATTGCTTTGTAAACTAACTCATCGAGGAGGAGCGTAGTCGATGGGACTACCCTGGTACCGAGTACACACAGTCGTTCTGAATGATCCAGGGCGACTGATTTCTGTACACCTGATGCACACTGCCTTAGTAGCAGGCTGGGCTGGTTCAATGGCACTATACGAACTGGCTACTTTTGACCCAAGCGATCCGGTTCTCAACCCGATGTGGCGTCAAGGAATGTTCGTGCTGCCCTTCCTAGCACGTTTGGGTGTTACCCAATCTTGGGGTGGTTGGAGTGTTACCAGTGCTTCAACTGGCGATCCTGGCTTCTGGTCATTTGAAGGCGTTGCTGCGGCTCACATCGTTCTTTCTGGTCTATTATTCCTAGCTGCTGTTTGGCACTGGGTTTACTGGGATTTGGAACTCTTTAGAGACCCCCGCACAGGTGAACCCGCTTTAGACTTGCCAAAAATGTTTGGCATTCACCTGTTCTTATCTGGTCTACTTTGCTTTGGCTTTGGTGCTTTTCACCTCACCGGACTATTTGGACCGGGGATGTGGGTTTCTGACGCCTATGGTGTAACAGGCAGCATCCAAGCAGTAGCACCAGAATGGGGCCCAGATGGTTTTAACCCATATAACCCTGGCGGCATCGTGGCTCACCACATTGCTGCTGGTGTTGTTGGTATTATTGCAGGCTTATTCCACCTCACAGTCCGACCCCCCGAAAGGCTCTACAAAGCTCTACGGATGGGGAACATTGAAACAGTACTTTCTAGCAGTATCGCAGCAGTATTCTTCGCTGCTTTCGTGGTAGCTGGTACTATGTGGTACGGTAACGCTACCACCCCAATTGAACTGTTTGGGCCTACCCGTTACCAATGGGATCAAGGCTACTTCCGTCAAGAAATTCAGCGTCGCGTCCAAAATAGCGTTGGCGAAGGTGCAACCCTTGAGCAAGCTTGGTCGCAGATTCCAGAAAAACTGGCCTTCTACGATTATGTCGGCAATAGCCCTGCTAAAGGCGGTCTATTCCGTACAGGACCAATGGTTAAGGGTGATGGCATTGCTCAGTCTTGGCAAGGTCACGCTGTATTCAAAGATTCTGAAGGGCGCGAATTGACCGTGCGTCGTCTCCCCAACTTCTTTGAAACCTTCCCAGTGGTCTTGACCGACGCAGATGGAATTGTCCGCGCTGACATTCCCTTCCGTCGGGCAGAATCTAAGTATAGCTTCGAGCAATCTGGTGTCACCGTCAGTTTCTACGGTGGTGACCTCAATGGCAAGACCTTTACAGACCCAGCCGATGTGAAGAAATATGCTCGTAAGGCTCAAGGCGGTGAAATCTTTGAATTTGACCGAGAAACCTTGAACTCTGACGGCGTATTCCGCACCAGTCCTAGAGGTTGGTTTACCTTTGGACATGCTGTGTTTGCTCTGCTATTCTTCTTCGGTCACCTGTGGCATGGCGCTCGTACAATCTACAGAGACGTATTTGCCGGTGTTGAAGCGGATCTAGAAGAACAAGTTGAATGGGGTCTATTCCAGAAAGTGGGTGACAAGTCAACCCGCCGGAAAGAAGCCCTCTAAGGGACTGGGGACTGGGGACTGGGGACTAGGAAAGAAGTATTTAGGAATACTTTCTGAGTACTCAATAGCCAATCCCTAATACCCAGTCCCTAATACCCAATCCCTAATCCCTAATTACTAGCTGGATAGGCAGGAACTCATAAAATGGAAAGCGTTGCATACATCTTAATTTTTACCCTGTGTATAGGTGTTCTCTTTTTTGCGATCGCATTTCGCGAACCCCCCCGCTTTGATAAAAAAGAGAAGTAGGTCGCTATTACCACAACTTTAAGCGCATTCACTGTTAGTATCCGTTACTGCTGAATATGGTAGTAACGGATATTATTGTGTTTGTCATTAGTCATTAGTCATTAGTCATTAGTCATTAGTCATTGGCAGTGCTGAGCGATGAGTTAAGAATTAGGAGTTATTCTCCTCATTTCCTCATCTCCCCATCTCCCCAATCATTTTAATATTGTGATATAATTTCCAATCTTGGGAGTTGATATGTGTTAACACTAGCTTTTCTGCGCTAGGATGAAAAAGGATGTTAAGTGCGGACTGATTAAATACAGTTGCATGAACATCGCGCTTGTGGCACAACCTTTACGGAGACTAAAACCAGGAACTAAATCAGCATGGTCAATCAGAATTTAACCGCTACAGAAATTGGATTCACTCACGAAGATTTCGCTGCTCTACTTGACAAATACGACTATCATTTTAGCCCTGGAGATATTGTACCAGGAACCGTTTTCAGTATAGAGCCGCGCGGCGCTCTGATTGACATTGGTGCTAAAACAGCAGCATATATACCCATACAAGAAATGTCTATTAACCGGGTCGATGCCCCGGAAGAAGTCTTACAGTCAAACGAAACACGCGAATTCTTCATCCTCACCGATGAGAATGAAGATGGTCAGTTAACTCTTTCCATTCGCCGCATCGAATATATGCGGGCTTGGGAACGCGTGCGACAACTGCAAGCAGAAGACGCTACCGTTCGTTCTGGCGTATTTGCTACTAATCGCGGTGGTGCATTGGTAAGAATTGAGGGATTACGTGGTTTTATCCCCGGTTCCCACATCAGCACCCGCAAACCTAAAGAAGAATTGGTAGGCGAAGAACTACCACTGAAATTCTTAGAAGTGGACGAAGAACGCAACCGCTTAGTTCTATCCCACCGTCGCGCCTTAGTTGAGCGCAAGATGAACCGCCTAGAAGTTGGCGAAGTAGTAATAGGTACAGTTCGTGGTATCAAACCCTACGGTGCTTTCATTGATATCGGCGGCGTCAGCGGTCTACTACACATTTCTGAGATTTCTCACGAACATATTGATACACCTCATAGCGTGTTCAATGTCAATGATGAAGTGAAAGTTATGATCATTGATTTAGACGCAGAAAGAGGTCGGATTTCTCTATCTACCAAGCAATTAGAACCAGAACCTGGTGATATGATTAAAAACCGGGATTTGGTGTATGATAAAGCAGAAGAAATGGCTGCTAAGTATCGGGAGCAGCTGCTAGCTAAACAGCAAGGTATTACTGCTGCGCCTGCTGGAGTTGTGGAAGTTGTAGCAGAGGAAGAAGAAATTCCACCAGCAGTGGAACTTGAAGAGGAAATTCCACCAGCTACCGAAATTGAAGAAGAAATTCCCGCAGCAGTGGAGACTGAAGAAGAAATTCCCGCAGCTATTGAAGAGTAATACATTTATAGTTTTACTATCTTTAATTAAGAGTATCAAAGCATTCTTTAAAGAGGGTTTTCCCCTCTTTTTTTATGGATTTAGTCATTGGTCATTAGTCATTGGTCATTTGCAAAGGACAAAGGACAAATAACTAAATTAAATGGAGTGAAATATTTTGGCAAC
The DNA here is from genome assembly GCF_963920935.1 of Nostoc sp. CCY 9925. NCBI lineage: Bacteria > Bacillati > Cyanobacteriota > Cyanophyceae > Nostocales > Nostocaceae > Nostoc > Nostoc sp. CCY 9925. The sequence continues at coordinate 12,740 of NZ_CAWUDO010000052.1, forward strand.
TATTAAATGTAGAAACGTCACTTTTTATAATGTTCAAGCAATTTTGTTTGACAAAAATGGTACTTTAGAAGACTCAGAAACATTCTTGCGAGCGATCGCACAAAAGGCAGCGAGGTTGATAGACGCTCAAATTCCCGGTGTTGGGGAACCGCTATTAATGGCATTTGGCGTCAATGGTAATATCCTCGACCCAGCAGGTATAGTGTCGGTGGCAAGTCGCCGCGAAACAGAAGTTGCAGCTGCGGCCTACATTGCCGAAACTGGAAAAGGATGGTTTGAATGCTTAAAAATAGCTCGTCAAGCTTTGGATGAAGCCGAAAAATACGTTGGACAAACTCCTTCGCCGCTGTTTGTAGGCAGTTTGGAGATATTGAAATATCTACACGAAGCTGGTATAAAACTCGGTATACTCTCAGCCGCTACAACTGATGAAGTACAACACTTTGTAGCCCATCATCAATTAAGTGATTATGTCCAGCTACAAATGGGAGTGGATGAGGGGCCGAGTAAACCAGACCCAGTGCTATTTTTGCAAGCTTGCCAAACTTTAGGAGTCGAACCAAGCGCTACGTTGATGGTAGGTGATTCCGTTGGTGATATGCAAATGGCGCGTGATGCTAAAGCCGCAGGTTGTATTGGAATCACTTGGGTGGGTAATTTGGATAATGTTAAAGGTGCAGATGTGGTGATTAATCAACTTGATGAAATTCAGATTTTAGAAGATTAATTGGCGTTGCTGATTAATGGGATGATTTTGATGGTTTTGTGGGATGGGCATCTTGCCCGTCCCTTGTATTTTTGGGCGGGCAAGATGCCCACCCTACAAAAATCATCCCTTGATTCACCAACGCCGATTAATTTTATGACTTACACATCAAAATAGTTTATTCAAAGTTTTATGTCTGAATTGGTGTCGGAATCACCCATTACTAATCGCGATTCAAAAACCAGATTGTAGGACCTACAATACCTACCTCCATTAGGAAATATTGCTTATATTATAAGAACTTCTTTGGGTTCTAGCTTCCTCTAACTGCGGGTCATTGAACCTTAAGCTATCGCTTTGAGTTGACCTTCAACATGTTTGCAAACGTTATACACTCTGGACATTTCGATTCTGCTAGCAAAAACAACTAGTACTAGCCCTTTCAAGGTGGTGAAATTTGGAACGAAGATTAGTTATTTCAATCTTCAAAAAACCAAAATCTGAGCGTAGAACTCAGGATGGTAGCACTGAAATAAAGTATCTTGGTTGGTCACCTTGAAAGGGCTAATGCTAGGATACTAACTACTCCTCACAATTGCCAAACAAGCCATGCAGAATACAGAACCCACGTTGAAACTTCGCTTGTGGACAGTTGAAGAGTACCACCGGATGGCTGAGGCTGGGATTTTTGGTGCAGATGAACGCGTCGAACTTCTGGAAGGAAAGATAATTTGGATGATTGCGAAAGGAACAGCTCATCGCTCAGCAGTGGGTAGAACAGATTACTTACTGAAAAATAGATTAGGCAATCGGGCTTGGGTATCTATTCAAGACCCAGTAAAGTTAAATGAACGGTCTGAACCAGAACCGGATATCGCTGTGGTAAAAGTAGATCCCCTGGACTACGCAGACCATCATCCCACCCCAACAGAAGTTTATCTGATTATTGAAGTAGCAGATAGCAGCCTGAAACTAGACTGTGAAACCAAAGCCAAAGCTTACTCCCAAGCGGGGATTAGAGATTATTGGGTACTAGATGTCGTTAGTCGTCAATTGCACGTATTTCGAGAACCAACTCAAGACGGCTATCAAAGTGAAGTTATTTTGGCAGAAGATGCAACTATTTCACCTTTAGAATTCCCTGATTTAAGCATTGTAGTTTTGGAAATGTTACCACCTATAACTGGATAAGTGAGTTATGAATTACGAATTACAAATTACGAATTCTTATTAAATTAAACCCCAGAATCATAACTGTGGAATTCAGCTATTAGTCTGGGGTTTTGAGCGTTAACAAATTGGCAAAATTCTAAATTGAATAAGACAGTGGGAAGGACTTGGCATCCTTTGGTTTTACATACACCCGCTGTTTTGGTTCTAACTCTAATTGATTAAAGCGATCGCGTGTTAAATGTGCTGTCACTACTTGTCCGTCATCGCAAGTTAATTCTACCTGAATTTCCCAACCCAAGTGTATCAAGCGACTGACTATAGCAGGTGTAGTGGCACCGTTGGCACTAGTTTCTAAAATTACGTCTTGTGGACGCAAAAATACTTGGGGATGAGGTGTATCAAATCCACTGCTTTGAAAAATCTTCGAGTTGCTAGGCAATACATTCACTGGGCCGATGAAGCTCATCACAAATGCAGTGGCAGGATTATCATAAATTTGTGCTGGTGTTCCTACCTGTTCCACCTGTCCTTTATTCATCACCACAACTTCATCGGAGACTTCCATAGCTTCCTCTTGGTCGTGGGTAACAAAAACCGTGGTAACATGCACTTCATCATGAAGGTTGCGTAACCATGCCCGTAAATCTTTGCGGACTTTAGCGTCAAGTGCGCCGAAGGGTTCATCTAGCAATAAAACTTCCGGTTCTACTGCAAGTGCCCTTGCTAATGCTACCCGTTGTCTTTGACCACCAGAAAGTTGTGATGGATAGCGATCGCCTAATCCACTCAATTGCACTAATTCTAGCAACTGTTCTACACGCCCTTTAATCTTCTTTGGCTGTGCCTTGCGAATTTCTAAGCCAAAAGCAATATTCTGCCTAACAGTCAAATGCTTGAATAAAGCATAGTGCTGAAACACAAATCCAATATTCCGCTGTTGCACACTTTGATATGTCGCATCCTTGCCAGTCAGCAGGATTTTGCCACTATCTGGCATTTCTAAACCTGCTATTAACCGCAGCAGAGTAGATTTACCCGATCCCGATGGCCCGAGCAACGCAACTAGCGAACCACTCTTAATTTCCAAACTGACTTGATCTACTGCCTTGAAACTTCCGAATTGTTTGGAGACGTTCTCAACTACAATACCCACTGCCGCTGTACCTCTGCAACTAAATCTACAGTTCCTTGCTAGGATTACCGTGTCTTACATATACCATACATAATTATTTTTAGATGAATAAGATTTAGGTAATTCTGACTTTTAGGGCAGTAGAGTATGAAATTTTAGTTGACCCAGGAGGCTAATCTTTTGTCCAACACTTAAGACAAAAACTTCATAATCTCCTGGTTCTGCAAACTTACAGGATATTTCAGTTTCCCCGGTTGCATTCGATTGACTCTGGCATTTTTTGATATCTTGTAGTTTTCGTTGGGTATCTTGATTGTCTTCTAGCAAATTTACCGATCCTGGCAAGTCCCAAAATGAAGACTCAGATTTTTGTACTTTAGTGAAGAAGGCAACAATCTTGGTGTGGTAATTTGGAGAACTAGCAATTTTAATTGTACCGACTTTTTGAGTATTTGTTTGATATTCAGTTGGTGAAATCAGTGTTAAGTCTTCGATGAAAAATTGAGGTGTCAGAAGTGGCTTATTTTCAAAAGTATTGTAATCTTCACGACGAGTTAACAGTTGCCAATCTAACTGGTCAGGAAAATGACTGATACTCATTACTTGCGGAGGAAGAGTGAGATATTCTGCACTATATGAAAATCCAATTTCGCTAGAATCTCTATCATCCCAGGTTGTATCAACTAATTGCCAATTATCTAAAATTTTGACTGCATTCCAAGCATGATTTGTCCAATCATAATCTGAATTTAGCAGCCTAACCACCTTAGGAATTAACTCAACAGGCGCTAAGTCTCGACGAATTTTACCTCTAATATAAACAACATCTGCACCTATAGCTCGTCCCAATGCCATGAATAAATTAGCATAGCCTTCGCAAACCCCTTTGTGAGTTAAAAAAACAGTTTTAGCATCTTGAGCAGGTCGTATTCCCGTTTTCAGCACGTCTAAATCATAAGTAACCCGACTAACAACATAGTCATGTATAGCTTTAATGCGTAAGTATGGGTCTGATTCCTTTTGAGCAATATATTTTGCAACAGATTCAATACTTGTTTCTACATTCGATGGCATATTGGCAACAATTGGAGCGATCGTTGCACGATCTTTCCACGGCCAAGGTGAATTTAATACAGGAGGTGTAGGTTTATATACTATATGATTAACCAAACCATTAATGGTATTAGTAAATAGATCCGGATTGCTTTGATAAACTAATGCGATTATTAGTAATGTATAACCTAACAAATATTTAGGTTTAATACGTTTAAGAGTAAGATTTTCCCAAAAATTTAAAGACTCTATATTAGATTGGTAACGAACTAGAGATGATTTTTTTCTGAAAACAAAAACAATTAAGCTGCAAATTAAAATAAATACAAAAAAAATGCTGAATAAAAATCTTGTGTTACTAATAGCTGAATTGCCCATTTTCCAGCTAACATTGCCTTGATAAAATAAATATACAAACCCACTCAGGATACCCAAAAGCAGCAAAAGCACCGCAACTTTGCGAACGATGCGTTTTCTCTTTTTCTGCTTCAGCTTACGAACTTCTTGTAGAAAATGGTTTTCAAGACTTTCAGGCATAAAAGACCTTTGGGAAAAATAATGTATTAATGGTTGAGAGTAATATTTCATTTGTGCTACAAAAAATTATACTAGTAAATCTCCCTCAACCAAGATTTTCCATTCCCAATTTCGCTTTTTGTATCAAAAAGTTAAGGAATATTGCATTTCAATCAAAACCTGGAGGTAAAGCGGCAAATCAGCCGAAAGACCGTGATAGTATGCTCTCGGTAAATGTGAAGATTGGGAGAAAGACCTTTGACACTACGGGTTGCTGTTATTGGGTCAGGCCCTGCTGGTTCATCTGCCGCTGAAACATTGGCAAAAGCTGGGATTGAAACCTACCTGTTTGAGCGGAAGCTAGACAATGCAAAGCCTTGTGGGGGCGCAATTCCCCTGTGTATGGTGGATGAATTTGACCTACCACCAGAGATTATCGATCGCCGGGTGCGGAAGATGAAAATGATTTCGCCTTCCAACCGCGAGGTTGATATCAATTTGGTAAATGAAGAAGAATATATAGGAATGTGCCGCCGGGAAGTGCTAGACGGCTTTTTGCGGAATCGTGCGGCAAAACTCGGTGCAAATTTAATTAATGCCACTGTTCATAAACTCGATATACCAGCAAACAATACCGATCCCTACACCATCCATTACGTTGACCATACAGAAACTGGTGCAGAGGGTATTGCCAAAACCCTGAAAGTGGATGCCATCATTGGGGCTGATGGGGCGAATTCTCGGGTTGCCAAAGAAATGGATGCCGGGGATTATAATTATGCGATCGCTTTCCAAGAGCGAATCCGCTTACCCGAAGACAAAATGGCATACTACAACGACCTCGCTGAAATGTATGTCGGCAATGATGTTTCCACTGACTTCTACGCATGGGTTTTCCCCAAATACGACCACGTAGCTGTCGGTACTGGCACAATGCACGTTAACAAAGCCAGCATTAAACAGTTACAAGCTGGCATCCGCGCCCGTGCTTCTGAGAAACTGGCAGGCGGTAAAATCATTAAAGTAGAAGCACACCCCATTCCTGAACATCCCCGTCCCCGTCGTGTTGTTGGTCGCATTGCGTTGGTGGGAGATGCTGCTGGTTATGTTACTAAGTCCTCTGGCGAGGGTATTTATTTTGCCGCTAAATCTGGGCGGATGTGTGCCGAAACCATTGTCGAAACATCTAACAGTGGAAACCGTATTCCCACTGAAGATGACCTCAAGGTTTACTTGAAGCGTTGGGATAAAAAATACGGACTCACTTACAAAGTGCTGGATATTCTGCAAACCGTCTTCTATCGTTCCGACGCCACCCGCGAAGCCTTTGTGGAAATGTGCGACGACCTTGATGTACAGCGGCTGACATTCGATAGCTATCTGTATAAAACTGTTGTTCCAGCTAATCCCATCACCCAATTAAAAATTACTGCCAAAACTATTGCTAGCTTGATTCGCGGTAATGCCCTTGCACCCTAAGTGAGTGCTGAGTGCTGAGTGCTGAGTCATGACATTAGGAGCAGAGAATTCATAATTGTGAATTATGAATTCTCTGCTCCTCTACTATATATTTTATGAAGTATCAACTTGATATTCACTTGACAAGTGTTAAGATAATCAATTTAGTTGCTGATTACAAAACGTGTAATCAAAATTACAAAGTCATGAAATATTTGAAAAATACATAAGCTAGGTTTAATTAATATAAATTACTCAATAAGATTAAAAAAAAGATATAAATACTTCATGAAAACTACAAAAAGATATTGGCACATTTTGCGTAAATTTACTACGGTAGACAGGAGACTTACTTAAGAGAAGCTCCAGGGTGAGAATTTAAACCAAAGTTTATGAAGCAAAGTTTAGTTGTTGCGACTGCCATATCTAGTTTTTTTGTGACTGGGACCACAGCATTAGGCTTTTCTGGTCAAGCACAAGCTTTCTCTTTTTCTGGTATCTCCAGCGGTACATGGGGAGTACCGACTCCAGGAAGCCTTGATACTAACCCTATATTTACAGGTGTGGGAACCAACACATTTACTTGGGGTGAACCTTCTCCACCATCAACATTTCCAAATAAACTGATTTTTGATGGAAGTTCCTTTTCAGGAAACACCGACTCTGTATTTAAAATAGGTGAGTTGAAGTACTTTAACGAAACAGTACTCAAAGGCACAAGCGTTGAATTTGTACCTTTAAATCTCAATCTATCTCTCAACTCTCCCGTTGGAATCAACCAAGCTTTTGACTTCAACTTCCGTTTGGTGAATACACCCAATACCGCAACAAATCCGCAAGAACAAAATGCAGATTTTGTATTCATAGACACAAACTTCAGCTATAACACTTTCACTTTTGCAGGTAATAAATACACACTTGAACTAACAGGGTTTAGTCCAGATGTTCCTCAGTTCAGTATTCAAGCCCTTGAAGGAGGTACAACTACAACAGCTGTTTATGCCAAAATTAAAACAATACCAGAACCTACAACAATAGCGGGTCTATCTTTGCTAGGAATATACTTGATATCTCGTAAAAAATCCTTGCAAAAAAAAGTCCCTCAGAAATTCTGAGGGAAGTTGAAGAGAGAATATTGTTTTTTGAGAGAGCTATGCAGGGTTAGGTTGGGTTTGGCTTTGCAACAGTCGGATAATTGCAGCCTTTTCTAAGATTCCAACCAGCACACCGTTGTCACGAATTACAGGAAGCACAGATACCTTTTGTTGTTCCAGTAGCTGCATAACTTCTAGTAGAGGTTGATCTGATTGAACTGTGGTTGATTCTGTAATTGGTCGCATGACTTGTTTAACTTGAGTTTCTGACCACAGTGCTGTAGGAATGGTTCGTAAGTTATCAGTTGCGATCGCACCTACTAATTGTCCATCATCATCAGTCACTAAATACCGATGCCAATTTTGTCCACTTACGACTTGTTCATCAGCAAACTCTCTCAGGGTCAGATTGGCAGATACAATTGGGCTATTAGCAGTTACAGCATCTTCAGCCGTTAAACCTGTGAGTTTTTCTTGCACTCTAGCAAATTGAGCCGCATTACCAGCATTTTGCAACAAGAAGAAGCCGACTAACAAGTTCCAGAAGTTACCGAAGCTGCCAAATAATATTAGCGGAAGTATACCTGAAAGAACTGCTACCCAACCGAAGATTTGACCAACTGCACTGGCAAAAGTTACACCTTTATAAGGATTCCCTGTAATCTTCCAAACAATTGCTTTAAGTATATTTCCGCCGTCTAAAGGCAAGCCAGGAATCAGGTTGAATAATGCTAATGCCAAGTTTACAGCAGCCAAAACACCGAGAATTGCAGCTAGCGGCCCAGATACAGGCGTAGTAAAGCCGATGGCTGTAACGATCCCGAAGAGTAGTAAGCTAACTAAAGGGCCGGCGATCGCTACCCAAAAAGCTTCACCAGGAGTTTTCGATTCTTTTTCTAAGCTTGCCAAACCACCAAATATAAACAGTGTGATGGATTTGACATCAATTCCTTGACGGATAGCAACAAAACTGTGTCCTAGTTCATGGGCGACGACAGAGGCAAACAACATCAGCGCTGTCATCAATCCCAATAGCAAAGCTAATCCCGCAGATAATTGGGGAAATTGCGCCGCCAGTCCACTGCTATAGCTCCAAGTTACCAAACCCAGAACTAAAAACCACGATGGATGGATGTAGAAGGGAATTCCGAAGAGATTACCAACGCGAATTGTGCCATTCATGTCGTTCACCTTTGATTTCAACTGCGAGAGGTTTGCTTTTGTTCCTCTCAATGTCTTTAGTGTAACGAAAGGTTAAGAGATTTTAATCTTGGTAATGGTAGTGGTGTCCGTCTGTAAAGGTGTGGTTATTGGGAAAGGCTGGTTTATCCAGATCGTTGCCATGACTTTAAGTGCTTTCATTGCTACTCCAGTATGTTAAGTGGCCGTGGTTGGGTTAATGCTCAAGGTTTCAAGTTGTTGGTTTATGCAATTTGTGGCTGTCGCTTCACCAGTTTCCAGCTTTTCTGGCGATCGCTTGTTGAGGAGCCTTGTCTAGTATCTTGTGCTATTACCACGCCTGTTGCGAGGTATATAGTGATTCAGCATACACTGATTATACTGCCGAAGATGACCTCGAACAAAGTAGCCAAATAGTATTAAAAGTAATGCCTAAAAATAATTCCAAGTGTCAAGACCAATCTTAGAATGATTATATTAAGCAGCATACAACGCATTATATTGAAACAGTTTTTAGTAGCATTACTTGTATATTTTCAAGATCAATTCATGCTTGTACAATGTCAGGCTTTTTACTGAAGCTAGAAGCATTTATTTTTGCATTTACACTTCAACAAGCTTTTATTAAATGAGTTTTATTTAATACTTAATTTTCGCAAATACTGTACTTTTGCTCTTAGTCAAACTAGTGATTTCACTGGACCCAATCACTACTTTGGAGTCTGCGATCGCCTGAAATAGTATATTTGTATTTTATAATCCGCAACTTTGGTTATTATATGCAGGCTTATATAGGACTAGTATTTGATTTATGAAAAAATCTAAGTATATGTAGGGTGTGTTACGGCTTCCGTAACGCACCAGAATATTCGGATGGTGCGTTAGCCTACGGCATAACTGAAATATTTTCAGAAATCAAATATGATTCCTATATAGAATTAGTATTAGTTATTCAAAAATTACTTAAATGCATACTTTTAGACATAAAGCTATTATTTATGTCTAAAAAGGTGGATATTAAAACTTGCTTTTACATATATGATATATAATCATCAGCCTACGATTATTATCACAAAATAGCTTTTTATCTTTGACTAAAATCTCAGTTTAAATTAACTTTAACCTAATTAAAATATACACTTTGCCGTTTATTTTAGTGCCATTGTACTATGGACTTTAATTCATCTTCTTCAGAAGATTCTTCGGAATTTGAATCTAAGATGGCAAGATTAGTTGGACTTGAAGAAGAAAAAACTATTGATATTGGAGTAATTGCAAAAGATTCAGTTGTCTTACAATTAGACTCTCCTGAATTACAACAAGTTGGAAATGATCGAACATTCTCATCTAATCCTTTTGCTAAGTTAGCCTTAGTAGGTGGGATAAATTTCTTGATAGTTGTGTTAGTTGGTATTTTTTTATCGCACTTTATAAATTACAAAAATCAAAAACCAAGAAGTAAAATAGTTAACTTTCCAGTCCAATCACAACCAACTCAATCTCGCCAACAAATTTTAGAAGAAGAAATAGAGATTCTCAAAACTAAATTAGCCCTTGCAGAACAAGCACAGGCGGTAAAAAAAGCTCAACAAAACCTCAGAATTGGAGCAACACCTGTTTCTAGGGTTAAAGTTCAACCAAGTAAACATTCAACTGCTTCTAAAGCCAGAATATCAACACCTGTGCGAACAGTTTATGTACCTCGAACAGTGATAATTGCACGTCCAATTCAAAACCCCTACTCTCAAGGAGTGACTCGTCCACAAAACTCTATATCTACTTTTCCGCCAGCGCGCCCACCGTCAGTCATGAACACAGATACTAAACCATCCCCACCCGATCCTCTCCAGGAATGGGCTAAGTTAGCAAAGTTAGGTAGCTACGGTGAAGTTTATGTTACTGCTCAAGTTGATGTTAATCCTATTAGTTCTCAGCCTGAAAACACCAATGTGGCGTCACAGTCAATTAACCCTAATAGTAACCCTAAGCCAACACAACAACTCCAAAATCTAAAATTTGTTAAAGTAGGGAGTACTGCTAAAGCTGTGATAACAACAACTATCTTTGGGGAGACTAATACTCAAAGTAAAGAGAATAAAAATATATTTATTGTGCGTTTACAAGAACCATTAAAAACTACAGATGGTACAATAGCCTTACCTGCAAATAGCGAATTATTGACTAAAATTGATTCGATTTCAGAACAAGGATTATTGCACCTAAATGTAATCAAATTTATCTCCGATAATAATGGCAAATTAGTAGAAACAAGCTTACCGAATAATGCAATTGTTATTCATAGTATTGAAGGTAAACCTCTGATAGCAAGTAAATATTCCAATTCCGCTTCATCCATAGTATCAATGGATGCAGGATTATTCATGATAGCAGGTGTTCATAAAGCCGCAGAGTTACTAAATCCTAGTAATACTACATACCAGTATCGTGATATTAATAACAATAATAATCCTCAAATACTTACCAACTACAACAAGCGCGACATTGCAGCGGGAATTGTAGAAGGTGGTTTAAATTATCTAGTTCCCCAAATTGCACAACGCAATCAACAAGCAATCACCCAAATGCTACAAAAAACAAACCTTTGGTTTTTGCCAGCAGGGAAAGAAGTTGAAATATATGTCAATCATACAGTGCAGTTTTAGAGGATATTAAAAATTTATGTAAGGTCAAATTTTATGCTGTTATTTCAGCATAGATACTGGTCAAAATTTAAGATTGTATATCAACTTTCCAGGGCATTGGAAAAAGCGTCGAAATAATAATGACTCAAATACTCGCTGTTTTTCAATGAAATCAGCAATATTTATGTCTAAATATTTAGTTCTCAATACTTGATTTTTCAATTTTATTAGTACAAAATAAATTTGAGTTAGAACAATTTTGAATGAGTCACCAAATAATATAAATGGTTTAAAACTTATACTAACTTTTGAACTATTTATTATTGAAAATAAAACGAGTAAATACCCAAGATTAATGCATTTTATATTCATCAAAAATTACTGAATAACTAGAGAGAAATACAAATGAAAAATTTTTTATTTTTACAATCAAGTTTTGGGAGTAATAATCTGAAGCTAAAGAATAATAGAAGTTCCATAATTAAGTACTTATTTGCTATCTTGTTAACTTCTCTAACTGAACTGAGCTTCATTAATCTTGCAAGTTCGCAAACATTAGATCAGAGTGACAGAGATTTCCTTTGGCAAAAAGTTCAGAAATGTGTTGCAAATCAGCAGGGTCAGCCTCCTAAACCAGACCCATGTTTGTATGTCGATCTTAACAACAGGTATGTTGTGGCAAATGGAAGTAACCAAGTTGAATACTTATTACTGCCAACTGATAAAATTGAAGGTATAGAAGACCCTAATATATCGCAGTCAAACTCAATACCTTATTGGCAGTATGCATGGGAACAAGCTCGAAAGTATGTAGTTTCACAAAAACCGCAGGTGCAATACCGAAATCAATATGGATTAGCAATTAATTCAAAACAAGCTCGTAATCAGGATCAATTACACATTCATATGTCTTGTATTAAGCAAAGCGTGAGTATGCAGCTTGAGACAGATGACAATCAAATTCCTGTTGGAAATTTTAACAATTTTATTCTGACACTTGAGAACAATCAATATAACATAATGCGGTTAGATAATAATTCACTTGCAAATAATAATAACCCTTTCTACCTTGTGAATAAATCTTTAGGATCGTCACAAAAGATGGCTGACCAAAGTATTGCTGTAGTGGGAAGAAGAAGGGGAGGATATTACATTCTCAAAACTGAAAGTGACGCTAGCAAAGGCTATAATGCTGCTGCTGAGAAGTTACTTGACGAAGATTGTAGCACTCAATAATAGTTGTTGCAGCCTCATCCTTATCCTGTAAGTATTTAGGCTATGTTGCAAATAATCAAGAGTAAATTTGGTATTAGCCAGAAAAAAACTGATTTGTAACCTGCTCTAACACTTTTAGTCCTATTAATGAACCTCGAATTAGGCGAGTAGCAGCAAGGGGTCGCCGGAGCATTCCCATAGCTAAAGGCAAAGGACGCAGCGAACCATCAGAGTTGATTGCTGATGTCAGGTCAGGAATATCGTGTTGACAATCGTCGCTGACTACTCGCAACATTGCCACCGCTACCCCAGCTGCATTAAAAAACTCTAAGGCAGTAAATCCTTCCATATCAACAACATCAACTGCCAAAGTCTCACCCAGACGCCGTTTTTCAGTCGCAGACCAAATGACGCTATCGCTTGTCAACCCTTTGATTGGGAAGTGGAGAGTGGGGAATGCTGAATGTAACTGTGCTGTGAAAGAGCGATCGCATTCTTGCCGTTTGTCTTGATAAACGCAATCTTCGTACAACACGATATCACCAACACCATAGCGATCGCTCAAGCTACCACATAAACCTACAATCAGCACTCTCGATTTTGCAGCCAGAATTTGCCCACTTTCTGCGGATTGTTGCAGGTATTGAAGTAATGGCTTCATCCCAACAGGTATGGGTAATACCCTTGGGATGGAGCCAGTAAGATTGCGTAATCCGCGACACACAGCTTGATATTCTGCTCCCTGAGGCACGAGAATTGTGTCGTAGGGTAAAAAATTAGGCACTAGCACTCTCGATATTCTGGAGTTTGCGTTTGGGTATTAACTGGAGGATGCCCAAGGCGAAATTAGCAAGTCTGGGCAATAATTGGGGTTGCAGCAGTCGGGGATCGTACTTGCTCATCCGCCGCTGATTTTCCACTAAGCAAATGTCGAGAAATTTTTCTAGTGTCAGGTCTTTAGTAAAGATGTTAGTGCCGGTAGCAGCAAAACAGTCCTGCTGGCGTCATCATTGCCAAAGACGGCAATCAGATTGCTGAGTGCCTTGCCGTAGTGCCAGAGAGTTTTGGTACTTCGCAGTGGAAAAAATCCCTGGCCGCGCTGAATTTGTGTATAGGTGAACCAGTTGACAAAAAACACGATATGACGTGTTTCTTCGTCTATGATCGGATCGAAGATTGTGAAGATTGATTCTGGAAAGACATTAGCTTCACGGGCGATCGCAAATAGCCCATAGGCAAAGAAAGTATCCAGGCATTCTTCAAAGCCAAAGCGCGTAAATATTGGCTCAAGATTTTGGGGAACTTCAACGGGGGGACGTTCTGGCATTTCGATGCCGTAACGGTCAATTAATGTTTTCAACAGACGAGCGTGGCGTAATTCTTCTTGACCTTGGAGAGCGATCGCAGCTTGTAAAATGCGATCGCTTACCGTTTGTGCGTAACCACTAACTATTGCACCGGCTTGTCGCTCTGTATCTAGAGCTTTCTCCCAAAAGGGAATACTGCGTAGGAAACTCAAACCTGCATCGTCCAAATCTGGCCAGGGAACATACTCAGGCTCGTATTCCCTGTAGCTTTCGGTAAAGCTGCGACAGAATAATTCCTTATGCTCGACAGAACCAAGTTTCATTGTTACAGTTCCATGCTGTGTTCAAAGAGAAGTTAGAATTCAGAATTCTGAATGCAATCAGTCGGGGCATTTAAGGGAAATCCAGGCAGTTGCTTGGGAAGCCACTGACTCCTGAATTCTTTCTTGTTAAAAACTTTGTCATAATTTGAGTGACAATAAGTAATATTGCCATTTGGTGGTGACAAAAACTCGCAAACCGAAGGCGATTGATGTAGCATGACTAAATAATTGTGTCACCTGCACGATAATTTTCCAAGATGGTAAAGCTTTCTAGCTCAAAATCCGCACGAGAACTCTTCAATATCTCCAAATTTGCGATTAGATTTTCGTGGCTGACCGTGAGTTTTTGGATTGCCGTCACGGTAGCTGGTGTTCTTGCTTTCAGTTCTCTGAAGTATGCATTGTTTCCAGATATTACCTTCCCAGTAGTGGTTGTAAATGCTACAGCCACCCTGACGAGTGCGGTAGATACAGAGACCAAGCTCACAAAACCCCTAGAAGAACGCCTGCGTTCCCTAGAAGGACTGGAAAATATCCGTTCATCTACCTATCCTGGCCAAACAGCCGTTGCCCTGTCTTTTGCTGTTGGTACGAATCTAGAAACATCAACCAAAGAAGTTGAAACTGCCGTCAAGCAGGTGGCTCTACCTGAGGGAGGGACTTCTAAAATTATTCCCTTGAACTTGAACGAGTCAGCCGCTATTAGCTATGCCATTGAGAGTCCGACACGAAATCTCACAGATTTGACTAAGTTGGCCAAAGACCAAATTGTACCAGCGATCGCTAAACTACCAGGAGTCCTCAAAGTTTCACTGCTGGGCGATGCAAGTGCAACTCCTTTAGATCCATCAAAACTCAGTGCAGCATCTCTTACTCAACAAGGATCTACGTTAGTCCGGTTTAACGGTCAAGATGCACTTGCATTTCAGGTAATTAAACGCGGCAATGCCAACACCTTAGAAGTGGTGAGTCTAGTTGAAAAAGAAGTCCAAAGGCTGCGCTCTACACTCAAAGATGTCAACCTCACCTTAGCTGCCACACAAGCAAAATATATCCGCCAAGCCACCCAATCAACAATCGATGCTTTAATGGAAGCCGTCGTCTTGTCGATAGTGGTAATTTTTCCTTTTTTATGGAATTGGCGGGCGACTCTCATCTCTGCCTTGGCGATTCCAACATCTTTGTTGGCAACGTTTATCGTCATGGCAATTTTTGGCTTCAACCTTGAAACCATTACCTTGCTGGCTTTGGCCTTAGTTATTGGCAGTGTGATTGATGATGCAATTATCGATGTTGAAAACATCATGCGGCACATCGATGAAGGAGAAACTCCTCGTCAAGCCGCATACTCAGCTACAGATGAAATTGGCTTAACAGTCATCGCCACCACTGCTACTGCTGTAGCGGTTTTCTTACCCATTGGTTTGATGGGTGGAGTAATCGGTCAATTCTTCAAGCCATTTGGGATTACGGTTTCAGCAGCCATGATTGCTTCGACACTAGTAGCTCGGACACTCTCACCAGCCTTGGCTACCTACTGGCTAAAACCTGCTACCCCAAATTCCCGACAACGCCAACAAACAAACATCTGGTTGAATTTTACCCAACTTTACAGAAACTTACTCAACTGGTCTTTAAGGCATCGCAAAACAGTCATTGCATTAGCCATCCTCAGCTTTGTTGCAGGTATGGCACTCAGCCTACTAATTCCCAAAGGATTTATTCCTAAATTAGATCGCGGCGAATTCAACATTACCTACACCGCCCCCTTGCCAAAAATCCCTTCAGGGGACACGACACAAAGACGCGGGGACACGGAGAGTTCTTTCCCCGCGTCGTCCCCGCGTCTCCCTGTCACCGCGTCATTCCCCATCCCCAACCCCTTGAACGATTCTCTTGAGGTTGCCAAAAAACTTGAAGATGTGGTGAGAAAATCCCCAGCAGTGGAAACAGTGTTTACTACTGTTGGTTCCCGTGAGGGTGAGCCAAATAAAGGTAATCTTTATGTGAAGCTCAAGGAAGACCGCAACATCAAAACAGGGGAAGTACAAGACCAATTACGCTCATCTTTGCCCAATCTCCCCGGCGTAACTACCAGTGTGGAAGATATTCAATTTGTTGATACTGGTGGTCAAAAACCCCTACAGGTATCGCTACGAGGCGATAACCTCCAAACCCTCAACAAAGCAGCCCAGGCAATTAAAGAGCGCATCGAAAAACTACCGGGATTTGCTGATGTGACCGTAACAAGCGACACAAATTCCCAAGGTGCGGTTTTTCAAATTGAGCGGCTGAACAATCAAAGAGTAGCCTACATCAGTGGTAATTTAGGCAAAGATTTGTCTTTGGGTAAGGCTACAGACCAAATAGTAGCAGAAGCCAAAGCAGTGTTACCTGCTGATGTAACTTTGGATTTAGGAGGAGATTCTGCCCGGCAAGGTGAAGTATTTGCTAGTTTTGGCAGTACTTTGGTATTATCAGCACTCTGCATTGTTGTGGTACTGATTTTGCTGTTCAAAAGCTGGATAGACCCATTAGTAATTGGTGTTTCTTTGCCCTTGTCAATTGTCGGGGCGATGCTGGCCTTACTATTTACTAAAAGTGACTTTGGTATGATCTCGCTGATTGGGTTTGTGTTTTTGTTGGGGCTAGCAAACAAAAATGCGATTTTATTGGTAGATTACATCAATCAACTCCGTCAATCCGGGTTAGACCGCACAGAAGCAATTCTCAGGGCAGGACCAGTACGGCTCAGACCAATTATGATGACCACCGCTTCTACGCTTTTAGGAATGCTACCCATCGCCTTAGGTTTTGGCGCTGGTTCCGAATTGCGATCGCCAATGGCCGTAGCGATCGCTGGTGGACTCATAACTTCAACTATCCTCAGCTTGATTGTTGTCCCTGTGGTCTACAGCATTTTGGATGATTGGTTTCCTCGCAAGAAATTTCAACATTAGTTCGACGGCTTGAGAATGGCACAAAAAAAGCTGAGACTAGAATTAGAACAAAAACAAAAGATAGTCTCAGCAATGGAAACTATCTTATCGCTGGTGCGTCTGCCTTGGAGACTCACGTTAAATTGAGTTTGATTAACTTCTTCAATCAAATTGAT
Source organism: Nostoc sp. CCY 9925 (assembly GCF_963920935.1). Classification (NCBI taxonomy): domain Bacteria; kingdom Bacillati; phylum Cyanobacteriota; class Cyanophyceae; order Nostocales; family Nostocaceae; genus Nostoc; species Nostoc sp. CCY 9925. The sequence goes on from NZ_CAWUDO010000052.1 coordinate 29,653, forward strand.
ATAAAATTATGAGCGATTACGATAGACTCAATGACTTAAAAGATATTTTAGACTTACTCTACGAACAACTAGGGGAATTTGAAAAAGAGTTATTGACTAATAGTCATAGACCTACGAAGTTTGAAATGAAGCAGCGCATTAAGCGAGAGATTCTTCCTGCTATTCGTAAATATGAAACAGAATACTGGGAACTTTACCCACTAGAAGCAACTATTATCTCTGATGAAGAAGCTGAAATCCAACTGGTTAAGGTAGAACAAGCAGTTGTATCTATCGAACAGATATCTTCTAGTACTTATCCTTCAGAATTAGTTTCTCTCCTGCAAGAGATTCGAGACAAATTACAAAAACAAGATAAAGCAGCTTCAGCCAAATTGAAGGTAGTTTTGCCGTTAATTCCTGCGATCGTATCTTACGAACTGGAAATGGAAACACAGGGATTGATGTACAAAACTTGGGAGAAAATTAAGAGAATTGTTCGGAGATAGAGAATGTCAGCAGATAATCGACGACATAGAATTTTAAGCGATCTAGAGGAAACGAAGACTAGCTGGGAAGAAAAACGTGCCTATCTAGAGAAAGAACTTGTGATTAGTAGTGTAGATCAAAAATTTGCATTACGAAAGAAAATTCAAGAATGTGAGCAAGAAATAGCAAGAATAGCTAAGAATATAGAATCTATAAAAAAAGAGCACCAACAAAAAAATTTAGATATCTTGGATTCTTTGTTTCAGAAGGTGCATGACATACCAATTGTAGACAGACCAATTGAAATTGTTGATATGGGTCAAAAAAGTGAGCCGATGGTCGCTGCTCACTGGCAAGAATTTATGCGCCTTTGGATATCTAAATTAGGTCAAAAAAACAATCAAGCGGAGTATTTAGGTCTTGTCACTGCTGATGACGTGATTTTAAGGCTGTTATCTGCCAATAGATCGCCGAAAGAAGCTCGTGCGTTGTCTAGTTTTGCTATGCAATGTCTAGCAACACAGCCAGACTTGAAGGAGGAGACAGTTCATTTAGTAATAGAGAAAGCTATAGAGAACCTCAACGAACTTGATGGTTTGAACAAGCCGCATACTTTAATAGACGAAGCGTTTTCTTCAGTGATGCAGTCTAGTTTTGGACAGATATTGCATGAACGATTATTAGAAAGTTATATACAAAATCGTGATGCCAATCGAAACAAGATTGGTGCTATTTTTTCCAATATAGCAATCACAAATAGTGAAATCCTCAATGCCAGAAATGCTACTCAAATATTAACACCATTGTTAGAAAAATTAACTATTTTCTGCTCTGTTGAAGAGCGTGTTAACGCAGCATTCCACTTAGTTGAAGCATTCTATCGTCCACAAGTTCAAAAAAATAGTACAAGAATAGATTTTTTACCGAACTTACTCTTACGTAAAGTGGCCAAAGTATTGCTTACCTGTGTTCAACAAGATACGGGGAGTAATTATGCAGTGTCAACCACAGCTATATGGGCTATTTCATGGCTAACGAGCGCAAGAACTTATTATTCTCATACACCCTATACTTTTGCTGATGAAGAACTTGAAATTCTACGGCAAGTTGTTATCAATGACAAACATGATGCTTTTGCTCGAAGTTGGTCTGCCCTGATTTTGAGTGTCTGTAGTCCGGAAAAAACTGTATTTGCCCAAGCAGACTGGATTTACGAATGGGCTATTGTGGCAGATGGAAGCAAGCCACAAAAAAATTTACCAAAAATATCATATCCCAATCGTCCAAAAGATATTGAGGCGATAAAAAGTTTAATCTTTTCACATTTACCGAGCAGAGCTAAAAGACAGACAGCTATTGCACTAGGACGGCTAGGATGCTTTATACCCGAGATGATAGACCCGCTCTTGCAAGTTTTTCAGGATGCTATGTACTCTCGTGATGACCGTGATGAAGCATTAGTTTATCTAGTGTTTACAGGTAATTCTCAAGTTGTCTCTGCACTCACTTATGGATTAAATGGCCCGAAGGATAATACAGATAAATATGACTTACCTGAACGTTGCTTTCTAGGACTTATCGGCATAGGCAATGTGGATGCGCTTAAGCAAAAAAATAATAGACATATGCATGAAAATAAGTTTTTTACAGAACGAGGCGATCTTATTCATAAACTCAAAGCTAAAGATAGCACCGGTAGATGGGCATATTATTTCATTTATGTAAGACCCACTTTAGAACAGGAGTTCACAAAAACACTCGAATCAAATCAAAGTATTAATATTGAGGATTACGGAAAAGTTATTGGTTCTTGTTATGGAGAAGAACCTAATGATGAACTGAAAGCTTTCTTAAAAGATAAATATGGGTTTGATGTTTAGAATTCGAGTTCGAGAAAACTTAGTGCAGTTGCTTGGTTAGACTTCTGTATCCAAAAAAATCCAAAAGAGGCGAATTTCAAATTGAGCGATCCAAAATCTAAAAGAGTTTTTGTCACGGGGGGTACAGGTTTTATTGGTGCCCACTTGGTGCGATTGCTACTGCAAGAGGGATACAAAGTTAAAGCACTGGTACGCCCTAGCAGCAATCTCCAAAATCTACGCGATTTGGAGGTGGAAATTGTCAAAGGCGATTTGAACGATGCAAATCTCTGGCAACAGATGAGCGATTGTCAATACCTGTTTCACGTGGCAGCCCATTATTCTCTGTGGCAAACAGACCGCGAATTACTCCACCGTCACAATGTTTTAGGTACTCGTAATGTGCTAGCAGCAGCCGAGAAAGCAGGGATTGAACGCACCGTTTATACCAGTTCCGTGGCGGCCATTGGGGTGGGATCGCCTGGTGAAGTCGTTGATGAAACACATCAGAGTCCCTTAAAAAAGTTGGTGGGTAACTACAAAAAGTCTAAATATCTAGCCGAACAAGAAGCTATACAAGCGGCTGCTAAAGGTCAGGAGGTAGTTATAGTCAATCCCAGCAGCCCTATTGGAGCGTTGGATATCAAACCTACCCCTACAGGTGATATAATACTGCGGTTTTTGCGGAGACAAATGCCTTTTTACTTGGATACTGGTTTGAATTTTATCGATGTGCGGGACGTGGCATGGGGGCATTTACTGGCCTTGCAACGAGGTAAATCTGGCGATCGCTATATCTTGGGTCATCAAAACCTCAGTCTCAAACAACTACTCGAACAACTCGCCGAGATTACAGGTTTGCCAGCACCCCAACGAAGTTTACCAGCTTGGTTACCTTTGAGTGTTGCTTGGTTTGATGAAAAAATTCTCGCACCCTTGGGGAAATTGCCTTCGGTGCCCATAGATGGCGTTCGCATGGCCAAACAGCCTATGTATTACAATGCTACAAAGGCAGTGCGAGAATTGGGTTTACCTCAGTCTTCACTGAAGGCAGCACTCCAGGATGCTGTGGATTGGTTTGTTGCTCAAGGTTACGCCAGCCCCTTTTCTGCGAGACGCTACGCGAACGGGGAAGTCAAAAGTCAAAAGTCAAAAGTCAATGAGCGCAAATAGGGGCGCAATGCTTTGTGCCTCTACAGTGGTGTTTCTATATCTTTAAAGAGGAGCGATCGCAATTATGGCAGTTAACCTACAACAAGCTATAGATATCGGAAAGTACCTCGTGACTCAACGTCTGTTGGGACGCAAACGCTTTCCTTTAGTATTAATGTTGGAACCTCTTTTTCGGTGTAATCTAGCGTGTACGGGTTGTGGTAAAATCCAACATCCAAAGGAAATATTAAAACAAAATCTCACCCCAGAACAGTGCTTCGCCGCAGTAGAAGAGTGTGGCGCACCGGTTGTCTCCATTCCTGGGGGAGAACCTCTACTACATCCCCAAATTGACGAGATTGTGCGGGGATTAGTTGAGCGCAAGAAGTACATTTACTTGTGTACCAATGGTTTGTTGTTAGAAAAGAGCTTGGATAAGTTTCAACCTTCTCCTTATCTAACTTTCAGCGTGCATCTAGATGGGATGCGAGAGTTGCACGATCGCTGTGTCGATCGCAAAGGTGTTTTTGATATTGCCGTCCAAGCCATTCGCGCCGCTAAAGCTAAAGGCTTTCGTGTCACCACTAATACTACTATCTTTGAGGGTACTGACCCGAAAGATATGCAAGAGTTCTTTGATTTTCTGGAAACACTCAATACCGACGGGATGATGATTTCTCCTGGCTACAGTTACGAGTGGGCACCAGATCAAGATCATTTTCTCCAGCGAGAACAAACACGCGCCCTGTTCCGAGAAATTCTGGCTCCATACAAAAGCGGTGCAAAAAACTGGAACTTCAATCACAATCCCCTGTTCCTAGATTTTCTCGTCGGTGAGAAAGATTACGAATGCACACCTTGGGGTAGCCCAAGTTATAGCGTTCTCGGTTGGCAAAAACCTTGCTATTTGCTGAACGAGGGTTATTACTCTAGTTTCCAAGAATTACTTGCCCAAACTGACTGGAGTCAATACGGCCAGAAGAGTGGTAATCCTAAGTGCGCCGATTGCATGGTTCACTGCGGCTACGAACCCACCGCCGCGATGGATGCGATGCAACCACAAAATATGGCGCGTGCCCTGACTAGTGTGTTTGGTAGGAATTAAAAGCAGCAATTCGAACATTTAAGCTAGGAAATCACATCGAGCGGAGCTTCTTCAGCTCCGCTTCTTAAATTTTTGAGCGATTTCCCAGGCTGATTGATGAAGTTGGCGATCGCTATAAATATTGATGTGTTTCTTGAAAGTGATGAAAAAGCGCTAAATTAATTGCATAAACCCAAGTCTGCCGTAACCTAAAATGTTTCTTACTGTAGCAACCGATCCTATACCTTTATCACCTGATTCTGATGGCGTTGTTCGTGTTAGTAACACTCGTGTAACCCTTGATACTGTGGTTACCGCCTTCTTGGAGGGTGCTACAGCAGAAGAAATTGTGGAACAATATCCATCTCTTCAACTTGCAGATGTGTACTCAGTAATTGGCTATTACCTCCGGCGCAAAAGTGAAGTTGATGCTTATCTAAAAATTCGACAAGAGCGTGCTGCCCAAGTCCGTCAAGAAAATGAGTGTCGTTTCAATCCAATTGGGATACGCTCACGCCTGATGGCAAGACTTACCCACGAAGAGCAGAGTTGAAATGCTGCGTTTTTTAGCAGATGAGAACTTTAACAATCAAATTGTTCGAGGTATTCTTCGACGAAAACCTGAGATTGATATTGTTAGAGTTCAGGATGTGAGCTTATCTAAAACGGACGATCGAGTAATTCTGGAATGGGCAGCACAACAACGTAGGGTTCTACTAACTCATGATGTAGAAACAATAACTCGATATGCTTACGAGCGCGTACAGGCAGGGTTAGAAATGCCAGGAGTATTTGAGATTAATCGCAGCGTCTCAGTGGGGTTAGCAATCGAAGAGATATTATTGATCGCAGAGGCAAGTTTGGAGGGCGAATGGGAAGGACAAGTGCGATATCTCCCTCTACGTTAAAGTCCCAGTCTTGTCTAACAAAACGTTGGAGCCGACGGGCAAGAGATATTAGCTAGTAATGCGAATAATTAAATCATTGCGTATTGCACGAGAGTAACGCTGCATGAGTAGCCAAGTTAAAACCTTTCAAACAGTGCATGATGCTTATCAGTTTCTTCAGGAATTGGGAGCATCATCCAAGCTAATTCTCCATATCAAACTAGTTGGTGAAGCGGCTGAGTTGTTGATCTCAAAATTGCATGAATTGGATATTCACTTCGATGAAAGTTTCTTCCGGTTGGGCGTTGCACTCCATGATTCAGGTAAAATTCTGCATCCACAAGAGTTAACAGCAAAAGGAAACAATCACGAGTATGATGGTGAGAGCTTGCTAATCGCTAACGGAGTCAATCCAAATCTTGCTCGGTGTTGTCGTTCTCATGGTCAATGGCAAACAATGGAATGTTCTCTTGAGGAGTTACTTGTTGCCTTAGCGGATACGGTTTGGAAAGGCAAGCGCAATCCTCAACTAGAGGATTTAGTCATTAAGAGGTTGGCGAAACAATGTAACAAAGACTATTGGGAGTTTTTTGTCGAAATGGATTCCTACTTTGAGACAATTGCTTCAGACGGTGATTCGAGACTATTGCGTAGTCAAGTGGCAGAACAAGTCTAATTAGTATCTTTTTGAAATAATTTGTTTAACAACACTAATAAATCGTTCCATGTCAGCCTGGGTAATAGCTCCCATTGTTGATACTCGAAAGATAGATTGAGCTAAATTTCCCTGTCCAGAATAAATTACGTAATCGTGTGCTTTTAGTTGGTCGTGAAATTCTTCATAGCTGAAATTATCTGGCAAATAATAAGTATTCAAAACTACAGATGAACTTCCCGAAGGAAGTAAAGGTTTAATTCCTATTGACGCTAACCCGTCTCTGACTAAGTTTGCAAGTTGGCTGTAATAGCTGTGTCTAACACGCCATCCTCCTGCTTCTGCCATTTCTTGCAAAGCTTCTGCTAAAGCATAAAATGTCTGCACTGATTGAGTAAAAGGCGTACCGCCTTTATCTTGCTGTTGGCAATATGTTGCTAAATCTAAATATAAGGTGCGGGGGATTGTATCTGATGACGGCAGTGCATCCCGTCGCACAATGACAAAAGACGTTCCAGGGACTCCATGCAGACATTTATTCGCTGTTGCAGCACAAGCGGTAATTCCCCAATCTTCAAAATTCAATTCCTCGGCACCAAAGCTGCTGACTGCGTCTACTAATATTTGAATGTGGCGTTGCTGACAAATTGCGGCAATTTCTACCAAGTTATTGAGGCGACCAGTAGTAGTTTCGTGATGGACTACAGCGAGGTGGGTGATGTCGGCGTTTTTATCTAACAGTTTAATTAAACCTTTGATATCTATTTCAGCCTCCCAAGGATGGGAAAGTGTGATGTAATCAATGTCGTGAATTTTGGCAATTTTGGATATTCTTTCGCCATACACGCCGTTTTCAATTACCAGCAATTTCCCATTCCTGGGTACTAGAGTGCTAACCATCGCTTCCATCGCTGCTGTACCAGAACCCGTGAGTAGGACTGCTGCCCAGCGATGCCTAGGTTGGGCTACGCGTACGCCTTCTAAATCGTAAACTTGAAGTAATTGCTCGCGGATTCTGGTTTGTAACTGGGAAAACTCCACTTCCCGATGACACAAATCGGGACATAAGAGCGCATTTCTCACGCGATCGCTCAAATTAACAGGACCAGGATTTAGTAAAATCATTTTGTTATTAGTCATTAGTCATTAGTCATTAGTCATTAGTCATTAGTCATTGGTCATTGGTCATTGGTCATTAATAAATTAAGAGTTTGTACTTTGAATTTATTAATTACGAATTACGGATTATTAATATGTTTCATGAAGCGTTGCAAAACTGCTTCCGGGGTCAGGTTGGGTCGAGGTAGCTTTTCTAGGGTTCCGGGACGGATTTTGAGATGAGCAAATTTCGGTCTGATTTTGGTATCTGCGGTGAATAAAGCATCTAAAAGTGTGGGATCGTCTCCGGCTAATGTGACGCCGTAACCGCAGGCTTCGGCAATTTTGGCAAAGGAGATTCCGAAAGAGACGGTAGCCTGTGCGCCTGTGGAATCGTGGACTTCATTATCTAAAAGAATATGGATTAAATTAGCACCGCCATAAGTGCCGATAGTCGCAAAATTACCCATTCGCATTAATGCTGCACCATCGCCATCAATGACCACCACCTTGAGGTCTTTTCGTGCTAAAGAAAGTCCCAATCCCAGTGAGGAAGCGCAACCCATCGAACCAACCATATAAAGATGATTGGCGCTATCTTTACTGGCGAATAGTTCCCGTCCCGTGTATCCTGTGGTGGCAATTATGACAGTATTTTCAGCATCAATGAGTTCCACAATTTGAGCTAAAGCTTGGCTGCGGGAAATCCGTTGTTCTTGGTTACCCCGAAAAAAGCTTTGCTGAATATGAGCTTGATTATTATCTTCGCGTTTGGGGATAGAAGAACGGGTGAGTGCATGGGGCGCAATTGTTCCCTTACGCATTATTAGAGCATAGGGACGACGCTCTTGTTTCATATAGGCTGTGGCTCTTTGCAAGACTGGTTCTATTTCTGCTGCATCTGTGGGGAAGAATTCCCAAGGTATAGTCATAGTTTCCAGTAATTTATCTGTGATTTGCCCCATTAATTCATGTTGGGGTTCATCTTGCAAATTGCGAGCGCCTCTTAGTGTACAAATAACTAACAGTGGAATCCGAAAAATATAATTCAGCGAAGTCAGCGGGTTAACTGCATTCCCCAAACCGGAGTTTTGCATCATCACCACTGCATGTTTACCAGCAATTGTAGCTCCAGATGCGATCGCCACAGCATCTCCCTCATTAGCTGCGGAAATATAAGTCAGTTGAGCGTCGTTAATAACATAGTTAATAAAAGGCGTCAGAAAAGAACAAGGTACGCCGGTATACCAATCAAAACCAAAATTACGAGCGGCTTCTACAAATTCCTGTGCTTCAATCATAAATAATTGTGGGCTGACAGTCAAAAATTAACTATAGTCATTTATCTCTGCAAGTTACCTAAAAAGCGATCGCTCATCTCATCTGTTAGACTAAGTGAGCGATCGCCATTCCTAATACATTATCTAAATTTACGCCTGATGTGAATTGAAAAATTCCATTTTCCACAAAAATTTCCAGGCTTGGAAAAAACCGTAATTTTTGAATCATCAACGAAATTGAAAGATTTTCAAGTTTCAATTCACATCATCAGGTAATTCAGTAAAAATTACCTGATGATGTCAGCTTTCAAGCTAAAAGCAGACCAGTCAATTGCTGAAGGTGTTAGTCTTCTTAGCTATAGAAATCTTCAATTTTTACATCTTGGGGTTCACTTCCTACAATCTTTCTAACGCCAATTTTAGATTCCTTGGGTGTTTTGTATATATATCGCATACCATCTAGCTTTCCTTCTTTGCGAAGCCTATCCCAGTCAGTGTAGTTAATTTTAACAGTCACAGTTTGACCGCAGGCGTTGTAGTACATATCATTAGTAATCACACCTCCTGACCAGCCGTAGAAAGCAGCCTGATCTTCATAAAAAACTGGGATGGTAGTAGAAGAACCAGTATTTAGCGTTTTCAAGCAGTCATTAGCAGCAACCGCTGGCCCCTGACCTAGTGATAGGCTTAAGCCGAGCATGATTAACAAGACAATTATCATCTTTTTCATTTTACAGATCCTCTTTACTTAGATTTAAGTTTTCAGGAAAGCAAGTATGAGTATTAGTATTTACTATTACAATTGCATTTAGATATAACAGTAAAAATACTGTTAACTCACATAAACATACTCTTACTTTTCTGATGAAAATACAAGGACAGTTAAGACAGTTAAGACAGTTAAGTAAATACTTAATAAAATTTTTATATTGCTATATCGAACAAATCGCCGATGTCTACGACGGGCTACGCCTACGCAATAAAGGTTCAAAGTTGAGCCTCAAAACCTCAAACTCCCTCATCTCCCTCATCCCCCTCATCTCACCACTCCCTACTCCCCATTCCCTATTGTTTCAATTGAAAGGCCAAATCCAGGTCATCTAAAGAATTAACATCTAACCAGTTACCGCGAATGTAAAGCACTTTGATTGGTTTGCCTTGCTCGATTAAATAATTGCATAATTCTGGCAAACCCAAACTGTTAAATTCCGATCGCGTTTGCAATTCATTCAGCGCTTCACTCACCCATTGTCTACCTTGACTTCGTAAGCGTAGCATTCCAATCCAGCGTCCGCAGGAATTCCCCAAGTGGGTTTCGGTTGCTTTGGAAATGTGCAAGAGGTTAACGTCTTGTCCGAAGATGGAAAGATCGTCTGAAACTGAACAATAAGCATAGTCAGGGGAACCGCTAACTGATTTAGAGTTGATTACAGAATCAACCACAGCCACAATTTCTCCGGGACATTCTAATAAATCCCGCAAGATATAGCTTCTAAATAGTAAATCGCCGTAAAGTACCAGCATTTCATCGGCGAAGCTGGCTTGAGCGCAGGCTAAGGATGCTAGTTCTCCAGTTGTTTCATAATCTGGGTTCCGAATGACTTTTGTCCCTGCAACGTTAATAGTTTCTGCTTTGTAACCTGCGACAACGGTAATATCGTTGATGGCAAGTTTCTTGAATTTGTCTACCAAGAGTCTCAGCAGGGGTTTACCTCCAAGGGGTAACATGACTTTTGGTTTATCTAAAGTCAATCCTGCTAATTCTTGGCCTCTGCTAGCAGCTAAAACGATCGCTTGAGTATGGTGGCGTCCGTTACTAAAGTAGCGTTTTTCGGCTTCTAGAAGTTCGTCGGCTCCTTGTAAGCGGAAAATTTCCTTTACTGGCGCGATATCATCTTCAATATTGATTAAAGTTTCGCTGGCTTGAACTTCGCGGGCGATCGCTTGCATACTAGCAACAGCAGCTCGAATCATATGGTTTGCCCAGATGACCAAATTAACTTCGGCTTTGCGAAATACATCGGTAGCAGTGCTGTAATATTTGGTCGGTATAATTACTAATGGCGAGCGCCCCCCCCATTCTTTAGCAAAGGCTAGCACTTGGTGAGGACGGGATGATTTGCTGTGAATCAGGATGGCATCTGCTCCTGCTGCATGGTAAGCTTCAGCTCGCCGCAATGCTTCTGAAAGATCCCAACCGGCAATCAAGGCTTCGAGTCGGGCGACTATACAGAAATCTGCATGTGTTTGGCTATCTTTACCCGCTTTAATTTTGCCGCAGAATTCATCAATATCAGCCAGTGCTTGACGGCTACCGTTAATAAAGCTATTGGTCTTGGGAAAAAGTTTATCCTCAATGCAAACTCCAGCAATACCTCGCTGTTCTAATTTCCTAACCAAGCGACGCATATTATTAAAGTTGCCATAACCTGTATCGCCGTCTAATAAAATGGGGATGTTGGTAACATCAGACATGAACTCTAGCATTTCTACAACTTGAGTCCAACTGGCTTCGTTATTGTCTCGAACGCCATATTGAGCCGAAAGAGCTAATCCACTCGCCCAAATTCCTTTAAATCCAGCCTCTTCCACAATGCGGGCACTAATTCCATTGTGAGCTTCCATGATGAATTCAAGTTGAGGCGATTCCAATAATTCCCGCAGTTGAGAACACTTACTTAATTTTGCAGTGTTAACAGCGGTTGTAAATATTTCATCCATCTATTTTGCTTGTTTTAACCTTTAAAATAATGATGTTTTGAGATAACGGATTCCAGAAATCTAAGTTTTAAAGGGTTTAAAACCCCGACCAAATTTTTAATTTGGTCGCTCTTACTTAAGCAGGGGTCTGAATCCCCTTCTTAATAAAACCTTCTGCCTTCTGCCTTCTGCCTTCTCAAGCTATTTCAATTTGGGGTAAAGTCTGGTTTTGGGCACGTTGAATATCTTCGGGAAAATCGATTTCAATCCAAGGTAAACCAGTGATGTCTTCGTAACCAAATAATTCTGGAGTTTCTAACAGCAGATCCCGAATTACTTCCTCATAAGGTTGGTCGTGCAGTCCGTCAGCAACATATTGTTCTGTGCGGCTGGCGAGACGGCGAGCGATCGCATTTTCAAAGCGAAAGAATCCCACAGACTCACCGGCAAAATCATACAGGGTAAGAGCCACTTGTTTGCGAAACTCCACTAAATAACCGTCCTTGACACAAAGCTTCACTGGTTCATCCCCTGCTTCAAAATCTCGATCCAACAAGAAGCAATTGGAGATATCTGTCTTTAATAGTCGTTCGATAATGTGGCGATCGTACAAAACATCTGCATCCATTAACAATAAATCCTCACCAGCAGCCAGATGTTGACGTAAACTCCACAAGCTGATAATGCTACCTTTGGTATAGTCAGGATTGTAAACTGTACTAACCCAATTTTCGGCTCCCAATGCTTTGATTTCATCCTGAATTTTTTCTGCCTGGTAACCCACGGCAATTACTACTTCGTCTATTTGGTAATAACGAAGATAGTTCAAATGGCGCTCTAATAAAGATTTGCCGTTAAACTTCAATAAGCATTTGGGTTGAATTTGCCCATCTTTACCCAAGCGTTGTCCAACACCAGCAGCTAATATAATGGCTTTCATCGTCAAGTTACTAACTGAGCTAAGATACTAAAAAACTGGGAAATTATTTCGATTTTCCCAGTATTTTATAATGACTGCATTTTGCTCAATTAAACGTTTATTAACTAATTCTTAACATAGAAGAAATAGTAACTCGCGATCGCCGATTTTTATCCACAGGACTAACGCACAGGTCAAGGAAAATGAACCACAGAATTAGTCCTAAATTAACTAACTCCTACAGAGACATTTGCCACAGAGCCATTATTGAGAATAGGCTGGCGGGTTTTGAGGTCAAATTTGAAGCCATGTGGTAAAATATGTAACTTCGCTCCGCAAATCGCCAACGGTTCATCCTTCAAGATTTCACCCACATTGTTATATGTGGCATCTGATTCATCGACAATTGTGACTGCACCTTCACCAATCACTTCAATTTGATTATCTGTCACAACCATTGCGGTATTCTCATCAATACCGAATCCCAAGACAGCAGGCTCTAGTACTAAAGCGGAAATTAAGCGTCCCAATCTTCCACGTTGAGAGAAATGTTGATCGATTACCACTCCTGGGAGAAATCCCATACCGGGACCCATTTCCACAGTTTCGATCCGTGGGTTGGTTTGGGAATCACCTTCGACGATCATTTTATCTGGCATTACAGCTGCTCCGGCGCTGGTACCTGCAATAACCGCACCTTCACCATACCGTTTGTGAATCGCCGCATCGATTTCGGTGTCCTTGAGGATGCTGGTGATACGAGCTTGGTCTCCTCCAGTAAAAAATATGCCAGTTGCTTTATCAATAGCTTGCAATGCGGTTGATGAAGACGCATCATCACGAGTTTCTGTGTCAATGATGCGGACATTCTCGGCTCCTAATCGTTCAAACACTCTAATATAATTTTCTCCCACCTCTCTCGGTAGTTCTGTCGCCGCTGTCATAATCACAATAATCGCTTTTGTACCTCCAGCACGGCGTACAAATTCCCGCAAAATTTGGGAATCCCCATCTTTGTCTTCGGCTCCGCCAATAATTACTAATTGTTTTTTAGGATTACTTTCTAACATAATAGCCCCTGATTTGATTGAGATAAATTTAAATAAACCATGACAATTGAAATTATAATATCTTCCTTTTGGTAGGTTACTGGAAAAAACTAGTATGAAAATTTGCGATCGCAATTAGACCAAACGGTTTTTTAATTTAAATAAAAATCATTTTCACAAGAATTAATCGTCGTTTACTAAATAAAACATACTTCACTACATCAACAGCCTCTAGAGATATTTTCTAGAGGCATGATTGATGATATTAGAGTTGGCGATCGCAAACAAATTTTTAGTGGAAATTGTGTATTTAATACTAATTTTAGCAATAATATTGCTATGCAATTGTGTGAAAAAATTTATTCTCAACTCAAAAAATTGATTACCTATCAGAATTCAGAATGAAATTTATCGGTAGGGTCAATCCAAAATCTATAATCGTTCGACTTGCTTCGACTTGCTTCTCTACGAGAGGCTGCCCCAACGGCTTTCCTCAGTACAAGCCGCTCAGTACAAAGAAAGCTTAGCGTCTCGTAGAGAAGCCGAAGTCTAAAATCCAAAATTTCCTGGCAAATTATTTAATGAATCCGGCTTCTGTAAAGCAAATTACTCAAGAAAAAACGTGCTTGTTCTAGTGGGAGATGCCTGGGTTTGCCTTGATAGACAATTTGGTACTCTTTGATGTCTGGCCCATCTCCATGCCCAGAAATTAGCTTCAGGTGAAAAGCTTCCTCAGCCAGTAGCCTAACTTCATCTCTTAGAGCAGCTTGTGTGCCATTCATACTTTGCTGTTTCCTCACTCAATATCTTAATTCGTTGATACCGTATATAGATTTATACAAGCTATTGTGAAACTATCGCACCTTTCAAAGGTCGTATCTTTGATTATTCATCAGGATGAATTGAATGTGATTTTTTATTTACTGATGAATAAAAATTGAATTATGCCTTGAGATAGTTGAAGGTGCTTTGCAATATCGTTAGGGTAGGTTCGGTTCTATTCGATGACAAAGCCATAACTCCCCAAAATTAAGTAAATCAATAGTTAGAATTCAGTATTCAGGAGGAGGCAGTGTAATGATTCCGTAAGTATTCTGACTTCTGAATTCTAATAATCAAAAAGTCTGAGTAATCGAACTCAGCATCTCAATTTCAGGGTGTTTAGCAAAGGTTCATAATCAATGGTTCAACAAAAAAGCAGTGATTTAGTCCGTATTAATGCTAGAAGAACGGATGTATTCGATATTTTCAACTTCAAGCATTACATTGGAGCTAACCCTTATTTAGATAGAGGGGCACTAGTATTTGATTTTGCTCTAGTTGAGTTGAGAGAGCCTTTGCCTATTGAGAATTATATTTCAAGGATTGGCGATCGCTATCCCCACCTGCGTGAACAAAGCTACGAATCCTACGCCCATCTATTGGCCCAAGTGGCGTCAGAAGTCGGAAAATTGGACATGGATTTGCACCTCAATCGCTGGAGTGTCAAACCATATCTAAAATTCACGCGAATTAGCATCGAATCTCTACACGAACGGACAACCAGAGAAGTAATTTACTTTGTTTGGGATTGGTTTGAAGCCATTACCCAAGACCAAGACTTCGACTTTGAAGATCAGCTAGTGAGGCTGCAAAGTAGATTCCGCGCATCTGTCTATGGCGGCCCTACAGTCTACGCGCTATTGCGAACAGCTCACGAAAAAGGTATTCCCGCGTTTTATTTGTGGGAAGAAGGATTGATGCAATACGGTTTTGGAAAAAAACATGTCCGGGGGGTAGCAACAACATTTAACTGTGATAGCCATCTAGATTCAGAATTTACTACCCGCAAAGATGACTGTAAGGCATTTTTGAAAACTCTGGGTTTTCCAGTACCTGAAGGCGATATCGTCTTTTCTGAAAATGAAGCTTTAGCAGTAGCTAGACAAATTGGCTACCCAGTGGCAGTTAAGCCAGTGGTAGGTCATAAAGGAATTGGCGTTACGGCTGACGTGCAAGATTCAAAAGAACTGGAATCTGCTTATAGTAGGGCACTAGCAGCGATTCCTGAAGACCAGCTGCCCAGAATCATAGTAGAGAAAAGCATTTCCGGATCGGATTTTCGTTTGTTGTGTGTCGATGGTAAATTCGTCGCCGCCACAGAACGCCGTCCTGCATCGGTTGTTGGTGATGGCTATCTAACTATCGCTCAATTAATTCGTCAAGAGAACCGCAAACCTGCACGTTTAGATTCACCCACCTCGCCGATGAGCAAAATTCTGGTGGATGATGCAATGGAACTCTACCTAGACGAACAGCGTTTGTCATTGGACAGTGTGATTGAAAAAGGGCGCACCGTCTACCTACGTAAAGTCGCCAATCTTTCCGCCGGCGGTATGAGCATCAATGCAACGCATACTGTTCATGATGACAATATTATCCTCGCTCAAGATATTGCCCAACACTTTCAGCTAACTTGTTTGGGTATTGATGTTATTACCAAAAGTCTTGCAGAATCTTGGAAATCGAGTAACTTCGCTATCTTGGAAATTAACGCTGCACCAGGAATTTTAATGCATTTGAAACCTTCTGAAGGTGAAAGCGTTGATGTGCCTTCTCATATTTTAGAAACGTTTTTTGAGTCTGGTACAGATGCCAGGATACCGATTATTACCTTTAACAAAATCTCAATTGAGGAACTGCAAACAACAATTGACCATATCCTTTTACAACATCCTGACTGGACAATTGGCGCTGTTTGTCGTGATGCAGTTTTTGTGAATCGCTCGAAAAAAGTATTAAGCACAACTTACAACAGCAACGTCCAAACTTTGCTGCGTCATCCCAAACTTGATTTGTTGATTGCTGAGTATGCGGAAGACATACTAGAGCAAGAGGGTATGTTTTACCAACGTAGTAATCTCGTAGTTTTGGATAATCCCACCGAAACCGAGATGATGTTGACACGGGATGTCTTTGACGGTTCTACTGTGGTGATTAAAAAAGGCAACGATATCTCTATTCGTCGTAAAGGGTTAATTGAGGACTACACTTTGGGGCAAGACGAACCATTTACACGAGTTTATTTGAAAGAAACTGGAGTGATTTTGTGAGTTAAGCGCCTATCCCCGACTTCTTTGATAAGTCGGGGATAGGCTGGTTAATTGCAATTTTGCTAAATGGCTGAGATACCTAAGTGCAGCTTTGCGTGAAATGGTGGCGAATTGAGGGTTGAAATTTAAACGCAAAGGAGCGCAGAGGTAAGCGCAAAGGGACGCAGAGAATTCGCTATGAATTAATGAAATGTTGTACTAAGTTAGTCTTGGTTTCAATCCCTAATAGGGATTTTGATTAATTGCAATCTCTCCAGGAGAGCATCTCCCGAATCTGCATCGTTGTTTCAATCCCTAATAGGGATTTTGATTAATTGCAATAGCTTGCCCGTACTCTTGAGCTACTGTTCGGGCTGTTTCAATCCCTAATAGAGATTTTGATTAATTGCAATGAAGAAAGACGGCAACAGAAAGAACGTCGTCTAAGGGGTTTCAATCCCTAATAGGGATTTTGATTAATTGCAATCCAAGCTCCTTTGTGTTGCCATACTTGGTTAACCAGTTTCAATCCCTAATAGGGATTTTGATTAATTGCAATTTTAATTGTCGTAGCGCCTGTGACAGAGGTTGTTTCGTTTCAATCCCTAATAGGGATTTTGATTAATTGCAATCAGGGTATCTATAATTTCCACAATAATTTTCTTCGCGTTTCAATCCCTAATAGGGATTTTGATTAATTGCAATAAACGATCGGAAAGTAAAGCAACGGGAACATATAAGTTTCAATCCCTAATAGGGATTTTGATTAATTGCAATCTGACATTCCCGGCAGCGGCAAGAAAGGGATTATTGTTGTTTCAATCCCTAATAGGGATTTTGATTAATTGCAATCTCATTACCTTATATTCACCGTCTTTATCTTTAAGGTTTCAATCCCTAATAGGGATTTTGATTAATTGCAATATTGGCTTTGGAAATGCGCCTACCACCTTCCCGCCGTTTCAATCCCTAATAGGGATTTTGATTAATTGCAATTTCAGGGTTGACATATTGGGTGAACCTAAGTTAGTTTCAATCCCTAATAGGGATTTTGATTAATTGCAATAATTCCGCCTCTACCCAAGTGATGTTAGTTGGTTTAGTTTCAATCCCTAATAGGGATTTTGATTAATTGCAATCCAAGAGACGTAGTTGTCAGTCTGGAAGGATTTAACCGTTTCAATCCCTAATAGGGATTTTGATTAATTGCAATTGCTGGTATCCGAAAGCTTTGTATTATTTGGTTTTCAAGGTTCGGTTGCGCGAATGCAAGAATGATAACATGACGGTTTGTAATTTGGCTAGATGTAAATCGCTGAAAGCTAGTCTAGATAAGGTGCGCGGTTGGTTTACTGATACTCCATCGTCAAGTGGTTATATATAAGGCAATACAGGCATTTTTGTAGGCATTCTCTGGCCAACACCTACCCATCCGCGCATTTGGTAAAAACTAGTTTGATTAGTGGCGCTGTTGACAAAATATGCAGCTTGATTATTAAGCAACAAGGATTTTGCCCGCTACAGAGGCGAAATGCAAAAATTCAGGATTTCTGACGGGGTAGTTTGATCTTAGCAATTGACTATTCCCGACTCCTGTAAATTGCTAGAGTGAAATAGACTATTTAATAAGTTGTAATAATTCTGTTATGAGTACGGGTTCACCAGTTAATTCTCCCGAAAAGTCTGAATCTACCTTAGGGAAGCGTTTGAGAAACTTCTTAGTTGCGATCGTAGCGATCGCCTTGAGCGTAGCCTTTTTCTTAGGGTTGCGAACTGAAACAACTTCGGCTTCCCTAGCGAAATTAAGTGAAGCCTCCACACCGCTAGAAGTCGCAATGACCAACGGTAAACCATCTTTAGTGGAGTTTTATGCTGATTGGTGTACTGTCTGCCAAAAAATGGCACCAGATATTGCTCAACTGGAAACAGAATATGCCCAGAAGCTAAATTTCGTGATGCTGAATGTGGATAATACTAAGTGGTTACCAGAAATGCTGAAATATCGCGTGGATGGGATTCCGCATTTTGTATTTTTGAAGCCGGGTGGGGAAACCATCGCTCAGGCGATCGGCGATCAACCCCGGACAATCATGGCTAGCAACTTAGAGGCTTTAGTTACTGGTTCGTCTCTCCCCTATGGTCAATCTAGCGGACAAGTTTCCAAATTCTCAGCTCCAGTAGCACCAACAGCTAGTCAAGATGACCCCCGCAGTCATGGTAGCCAAGTGGTAAATTAGCAGGGCATTGGGCACTGGGAAGGGGCAGAGGGTAAAGATTGCTACAACTTCTCCCCTGCTCCCTCATCCCCTGGTCGGTGAGCAAAGCCGAACCGCATCCCCCGGTCGGTGAGCGTACCCCTGCGGGTAAGCAAGCTACGCGTAGCGTCTCTCAGAGAAGCCGAACCGCATCTCCCCCACTCCCTTTTTCAAAATTTTTCCCATACTTTCTCATACTCTTTTTTAATTTCATCAGCTAACTGTTGCGGACTTAGAATTTGAGCATTAGCCTTTAAATAGTTGACAATTGTTTCAATCGTGTTGCCGGATTTCATTTAATTGAAAGAGAATTCCTGTACGGGGCTGCTAAGTGCGATTTGTGTTTCAATCCCGTCGCCGGGTTTCATTTAATTGAAAGCAAAGTCGATTTTACGTTTGCCATCAACATCTATATATGAGAAACAAACCGCAAAGGACGCATAGACGCGGAGCGGCTTCCCGCAGGGTAGGGCGCAAAGAAAGAAACAAATAAGAAGTTAAAAAAATTTGGCGCAGCCTCACAAAGAAATGGTAACCCAGAGGCGCTACAGACGCAGAGAGGGCGATCTAAATAAATCAAAACTGCTGTAAATCAAAACCGATCGCCTGATCGCAACCAAAAACCCCAACACCAGGCACAATAGTACTTGTAATGATTTTCATATCATTAAAAACCCCCATGCTTAAAAGCTAGGGAATATCATAAACAAAAAAATTATTTATATGAATGCTGAAGATTTTTTCAACCAAGGATTCAACAATAATTTACAAGGGAAGTATCAAGCAGCTATTACAGCTTACACCCAAGCTATCAAACTCAATCCTGATTACGCCGAAGCTCACCATAATCGAGGAATTATTTCAAGTAGCCTCACAGATTATCATAGTGCGATCGCCAATTTCAATCGCGCCATAGAAATCAACCCCAATTTTGCCACAGCCTACTATCACCGCGCCAATGCACGCTACTTTTTAGGAGATTATGAAAAAGCCATCGCCGACCATAACCAAGCTTTAGCCATCGACCCGAATCTCGCCCAATCCTACCACAGCCGGGGAAATGCCTACTTTGCCTTAGCAGACTATGACAAAGCGATCGCCGATTATATCCAAACCATCGAAATCAGCACCCAATTAGCTGATAACATCAATATTGATATCGCCAATGCCTATCATAATCGCGGTGTAGCTCGTCTTGATCGCGGCGATTCTGAAGGTGCGATCGCAGATTTTCAGGAAGCTTTACAGTGGTATCCCCATTTTGCCGCAGCTTACAGCAATCGGGGTAATATTCACCAGATGTTAGGAAATTATCACGAGGCGATGGCCGATCACGATCGGGCATTAGAATTAGATCCTAACTTGGCAGAGGCTTATCATAATCGAGGTAATGCCTACTATGCTCTAGCAGACTATGAAAGTGCGATCGCAGATTACAACCACGCCTTAAAAATTAACCCCAACTTTGCCGGTGCATATTACAATCGGGGTTTGGTTCTGTCTCATCTACAAAATTATCAAGCCGCAATTGAGGATTTTAACCAAGCACTCAAACTCAATCCTGATGATGTGCAAGCTTATTGCGAACGCGGTCTGGTGCGTAGCACCCTTGAAGACTATGAAGGTGCAATTGCAGATTATGACCGAGCATTGCAAGAAAATCCGACACTAGCTTTAGTATACGGCTTTCGGGCGAATGCGCTTCGCCGATTAGGAAACTATCAAAGTGCAATTGAAGATAGTAATCGCTTATTACAACTCAATCCTAATTTAGCGGAAGGATATTGCGATCGCGCTGCGGCTCGTCGTTCTATAGGAGATCATAAAGGAGCAATTAAAGATTATGACCGAGCATTGCAGATTAATCATAACTTAGCCGCAGCTTATTATGGCCGGGGTATTGCCCGTGAAGCTTTGCAAGATTTCCCAGGAGCAATTAATGATAACACAATAGCCATAGAGTTGATTCCTGACTTTTCCCAAGCTTACTGCAATCGGGGCAATGCTCGTCGTCTTTTAGGGGATGAACATGGAGCCATTGCAGATTATGACAAAGCTTTAGAAATCAATCCCGATTTAATTGAAGCTTATTATAACAGGGCTTCTACCCGCTATGCTTTAGAAGAATATGAAAATGCGATCGCAGATTACACCCAAGCTTTGCAAATCAATCCTCAATCTGCTGCATTTTACAGCGATCGGGCTAATGCTCGCTACGCCATAGAAGACTATCATGGTGCGATTAAAGATTACACTCAGGCAATTGCGATCGACCCCAGCTTTGCTGAAGACTGGTACAATCGGGGGCGTAGCTATTCTCTGTTACAAGAGTTCAACTCAGCTTTAGCAGACTTAAACGAAGCTTTACAACGTCAACCTCATTGGACTTCAGCTTATATCCTGCGAGCAGATGTCTACCGAAATTTGGGTAATTTACAACAAGCAATTGCCGATTTTCAGAAATCCGCACAATTGTATTATCAAGAAGGAAATATCCAGTATTATCAACAAATTATTCAGCTAATTGAACAACTTCAACAAGAATAGAGATTTTGGGTTGAGAGCAGAATTCAGAAGTCAGAATTTTTAAGAAGATGTAGTAGCGTGTCAAGCCTAAATTGTTGCGATAGATAATTGAGGTAAACTTATTTTTTAGGAAAATACGAATTTTCTAATGCACTATTTTAGTCTTGTCACGCCACTACATCTACATCAAATTTATATTTTTTTATATACATTAGACTTCTTGCAGAAGTGGGGAAAAGGGTAAGGGGTAAAGGGGAAAGGGCTAATAAAAACCCTTTTCCCTTTAACCTTTTCCCTTTCCCCCCTCTTGCAAAAGTAACTTTTGCAAGAGGTCTATTAAATACGCGACAGCTTATAAGCAATTTAGCGGACATGATATAAGAAGGAAGAGGGAAAAGGGAACAAATGAGAGTACGGAGATTTATTCAGAAATCAAATATTAGTCCTATATAACCTAAGGTTGTGAGCGTCATTCCTAATTACAAGTATTAAATCGAACTTGATATAACTATATCTAAATCCTGAATTTTCACTCGTGAATTCTTACAAAATTATCATGACCGGGGTCAATTGTTAGTGAAGAATGAAAAATCATGAGTTCAACTGATGACTAATGACAGCAGGCAGTATGTATGTTACTGAATATTTACTAAACAGTTATATTATCTATTTTGTTTGTTGCGTTAGCATATTCAAATATTGACCATGCGTGAAACAATACCTTAGACAAGTAAATTGTTAAAAACCACGACGAGTATTTTTGTATGTTGACAGTAATTATTAATGCTTTTCATGTCATGAGAAATATTTTACCGACAAATAACAACCTATTCTCAAAAATATTCCTCAAGATATATGATTTTCCGGAACAGCTTAAACAAATTCCGTATCACTCGCCAAAACAGCGTTTACAAATAGCAATTGAACAGTTAGGTAATCACACAATGGAAACTAGTGTAGCTATAATTAGTGATTTAGAACAAATTGCCCATAATCATCCACAGTACCACTGGATAATCATGGACATTCTCACTAGTTTTATTCGCAAAAATGCTGCTTACACACCGCAAAAGCAAGTTATCAGCAACCCTGGTGCAAAAGTTCGGGGAGATATTCAAGCGGCTCTTACCGTTATCGCTCGAAGAGATGTAAACAAAGATCCTGACAACGAGCAGCTTGATTTGAGTCATACGGACATCAGAGGAGCAAACTTAAATAAAGCTAACCTAGAACAGATGAATCTTTATCAAGCTAATCTTGCTGGCGCTAACCTAGCAGAAGCCAATTTAGAGGGAGCAATCCTCAGTGCAGCAAATTTAGAGCGAGCTAACCTATATTCAGCTAACCTCAAAGGTGCAATCCTCAGTGCTTGCAACCTGCAAAGGGCGAACCTGCAAAAAGCGAACCTGCATCGTGCCAGCCTCTATCTAGCTAATCTGCACGGGGTAATTCTCAATGATGCCATACTTGATGGAGCAAATTTCAGGGAAGCTAAATTTTCGGAGTAATTTGTAATTTATAATTCCGGTACTGCAAGGGTTTCACTGATTTACAATGGCTGGTTTATTTAGAAAGTGATGTACTAGTATATCCAATGTCATTCCTAAGTTAAATGACTCTTGTAACCATATTATAATTTTTTTGCTAAATGCTATACTATTTTGTCCAAATAACTAAGTAATAATTCTAGGTTGTAAGGAAAATTTTTACCATGTCTTCTAAAAAGACAGACACTCTGTTGAATTGGTTGATAACTA
The DNA here is from genome assembly GCF_963920935.1 of Nostoc sp. CCY 9925. Taxonomy (NCBI): domain Bacteria; kingdom Bacillati; phylum Cyanobacteriota; class Cyanophyceae; order Nostocales; family Nostocaceae; genus Nostoc; species Nostoc sp. CCY 9925. The sequence goes on from NZ_CAWUDO010000052.1 coordinate 52,413, forward strand.
TAACAGTTATATTTGCTGGTTCATTGACTGTCATTTTCTTCGCGTTGTCCAGTGTTAAGGAATTGTCAATTCAGGAGAAAATCCAGTATAGAAACCAAGCATTAACAACCACTGCAATCGTTTTTCTGGCATCGGCAGCAATGTTCAATGCTTATTATTCAGCAAAGCATACCCAAGCTTTGCAGAAAAATGCGATCGCAGCTGAGAAAAACTTAGAAATTGACATTCAAAATGCAAAACTCAATCAAGACAGATTGATTGCAGAACGCTTTATGGGAGCAATTTCCCAGCTTGGACACGAAAAAATTGAAACTCGTACAGGTGCAATTTACGCATTAGAAAGAGTTGCTCAAGATTTCCCCAAAGAACACTGGACAATCATGGAAATCCTCACTGCGTTTGTGCGAGAAAATACACCAATCCAGCAAGTAAAACCAGAACCACAAAAGCCAGAATACTCACCAGCAATCTACTCAAATAGACGCAAAGGTGGGTCGCGTTCAACACAGCAGTTGCATCCAAATTTCCATGAAGAAATAACAAAACTACGCACCGATATTCAAGCAGCCTTAACTGTCATCGCCAGACGGAATTTACTCGAAGACCCAAAAGATCAGAAACTTGATTTACGTAATACTGACATTAGGCGAGCAGATTTAGTAGGAGCTAGCCTGCAACAAGCTGACCTCCGCGGAGCAGATTTGAGTGGAGCTGATTTGCGGGGAGCAGATTTATCTGAGACTGACCTGAACGGTGCTAAGCTCGTTCGGTCTATTCTCTATGAAACCAAATTGCTCAAAACTAGCTTGATTGGTGCCGACCTATCTTGGGCTAACCTCAACCGCGCCAACCTCTGCGGTGCAAATCTGCGTTCAGCTAGTCTTGTTGGCGCAAGTCTGCGTGCAGCAAATCTGCAAGGAACAAACCTCTATAAAGCCAACCTGCAACAAGCAACTTTGAAAATTGCCAACCTCTCAGGAGCAAAGCTGTTTTTAGCTAACTTGCAAGGAGCAAAACTCGGTAAAGCTAACCTGCACATGACTGGTTTGATTGGTGCTAACCTTTGTGGGGCTAACTTGAATGGTGCTAACCTTTCTGGGGCTAACTTGAATGCAGCCAAACTCCAGCAAACAGAAGTTTATTTTGCCAACCTTTCCGAAGCCAGCTTAACCGAAGCAGACCTGTATCAAGCAAACCTCATCGGAGCTAACCTCCAAAAAGCAACTTTGCATCAAGCTAACTTAACTCAGGCAAATCTCATGGGAGCTAACTTTTACCAAGCGAACCTGAGTGATGTGAAACTTGAGGGGACAATTTTGACAGGAGCGAAAAACTTAGAGTTGCAGCAGATTAAAAAAGCAGTTGGCGATCGCACTACTCGCCTACCCGATCATATGGAAGCCCCGACCCATTGGCGACAATCAGGATAATACGATTTAAGATTTTAGATTAGAATCCCTTGTGCATCTTTTTTGGTTTAAGTCCATCTGCCGCAATCATTTATCAAATTGGGATTACCTCAGCATCAATTAGTTATCTAGGCGCATTCTACCAGTTTCACAAAATGATATAGTTTCTACCCGCAACATCTCAATTTTTGAAAAATTCACCGCACTATAGCAAAAACTCTTTATAATTATTCTACTTTGCGTCCTTCTCTACGAGATGCTACGCGTAGCTTGCTTCTCCGTAGGAGTATGCGTCCTTTGCGCTTCCTTAAAAAAAAAATCTTCTTAAAACGTGAACCTCTGGACTCCAACATTGAACCTCTAAACCTCAACGTTGCACCTTTTATCCTCGAAATTGCGCCTTTTATCCTCAACGTTGCACCTTTTATCCTCGAAATTGCGCCTTTTATCCTCAACATTGCACCTTTTATCCTCGAAATTGCGCCTTTTATCCTCGAAATTGCACCTTTTATCCTCGAAATTGCGCCTTTTATTCTCAACATTGCACCTTTTATCCTCGAAATTGCGCCTTTTATCCTCAACGTTGACCTTCCGAAGCAATACACTTCAGTTAAACAGCAAAACATAAGCATTGTATAAAATAATCATCATTCTTGTGGGGCGAGCATCTTGCCCGCCATCAAAAATCAACGCCCACTCAAGACGCCCATCCTAGAAAATTGCATGATTGATTTGTTAGAATTCCTTAACTTAGAAAATATTCCCTAAGTAAGAGACAAACAATAGGACAAGTGTCCTATTTTAGTCATACCGGAGGAATAGGAAAAGGAGATGTCCGTAACAAAACGACTAGAAATTTTAGATTTAATTCGGGAACTGCGGCAGCAACTCAATCTTTCTCAGAAACAGTTTGCTGTTAGACTGGGAGTCTCATTCAAAACAGTCAATCGTTGGGAGAATGGCCATACAGTGCCCTCACGGTTAGCGCTAAAACTCATAGAAGACACGATCCGCCAGATGGGTGAACCCGGCAAAAGACTGCTAAATCAGTATTTTCCAGAAACAGAATCCGGTTATGACTCATAAGATGAGGGTTTCTCAACCCGAAAACATCTTTGTTGCTAAAAGAAAAAAAGGCGCACTGATTCGGGAGTATTTCCTACACTATGCTGTTGCTTTCCTATCTGTTTCCTTAGCAGTGGGAGCCACCCTCCTCCTCAATCGATATATGAGCGCGACGCCTGCCGCGCTGCTTTTTGCTGCGGTCATGGTGACTGCTTGGTATGGTGGCTTAGGGCCGGGATTATTCGCAACTGTTTTGTCTACTTTGACACTTTACAACTTGTTATTGAAGCAGCTTCATCCAGCAAATACTACAAATTTGAACATTTTAGTTTCCTTAGCTGTGTTTATACTGGCAGCGGGGTTAATTAGCTCGCTCAACGAATCACGTCGCACAGCTCAACGCAAAGCCGAAGAAAGCTTGAAGTTTCTCCGCGAAAGTCAGGCAGAGTTCGATCGCTTTGTAGAGTCCAACGAAGAAATAGTGCGACTACGAGAAACAGAACTTCGTTTAATTACGGATACACTGCCAGTTTTGATTTCCTTTGTGGATTTAGAACAGCGCTATCGCTTCAACAACCGAGCTTATGAAGAGTGGTTTGGGCAACCGGCGGCAGAAGTATATGGAAAGCATCTTTGGGAAGTTTTGGGCGAATCTGCCTATGAAGTAGTGCGTCCCTATGTAGAACAAGTACTTTCAGGAAAGCAGGTTACTTTTGAAACTGAAATTTTTTATAAAAATCTTGGAACACGCTACATTAATGCTATTTACGTTCCCCAATTAGATCGACAGGGAAGCGTTGAAGGTTTTGCGGTGTTGATTAGTGATATTAGCGAAAAGCAAGCAGCATTGCGCGATCGCTTTTTAGCAGAAGAAGCGTTACGCGAGAGCGAGGAACGGCTGAGATTTGCCCTACAATCAGCAGAGTTGGGTGACTGGGATTTAGACTTGACCAATCAAACTGCCCAGCGTTCCCTGCGACACGACCAAATCTTTGGCTACGAGTCTCTTTTACCAGAATGGACTTATGAAATCTTCCTCCAACACGTCTTACCTGAAGACCGCCCTTTAATTGAAGCCAAATTTTTGAGTGCCTTAACTAATAACGGTATCTGGGATTTTGAGTGCCGCATTCGTCGCGCCGATGGAGAGTTACGTTGGATTTGGGGGCGGGGTCGTGTTTATTATAACGATCAAGGAGAAGCAGTGCGGATGCTGGGACTAGTTGGCGACATTAGCGATCGCAAACAAGCTGAAACTAGCTTACAACAATTAAACGAAACCCTAGAGCAACGGATTCAAGAGCGCACAGCCCAGTTAGAAGCCGCCAACAAAGAACTAGAATCCTTCTCCTATTCAGTTTCTCACGACTTGCGAGCGCCATTTCGCCACATCGCCGGATTTGTACAATTGCTTGCCAAGCAGCCTAGCTCCGCAACCTTAGACGAAACCAGTCAGCGCTACTTGAGGATAATCAGCCAAACCGCCAAACAGGCAGGAGTGCTAATTGATGAGTTGCTGACATTTTCCCGCATGGGGCGCACTGAGATGCGTTATATCATCCTCAATATTGAGCAGCTAGTGCAAGAGGTAAAACGGGATTTACTCACAGAAGCCCAAGGACGCGTCATTCATTGGCACATCCAGTCATTACCCCAAGTGCAGGGCGACCCCTCTATGTTGCGGCTGGTGCTTTACAACCTCATGGGCAATGCCGTTAAATATACTCAGACTCGCACCATCGCAGAAATCACTGTTGGCAGTAGCGATAATGAAAACGAAGTAATCTTTTTTGTGCAAGATAACGGCGTTGGCTTTAACATGCAATATGTTCACAAGCTATTCGGAGTATTTCAGCGCCTGCATAGCTATCCAGAATTTGAAGGTACAGGTGTTGGATTGGCAAACGTGCAGCGGATTATTCATCGGCATAATGGTCGAGTCTGGGCAGAGGGTGAAGTTGACACTGGAGCCACCTTCTATTTCTCACTACCAAAGTTGTCGAAGAAGGAGACGGAATGAAAGAACTCAAGCGAATTCTGCTGATTGAAGACAGTGCTAATGATGCAGAATTAATATTGGCTGCTTTGTCAGAGAACCATCTGGCAAACGAAGTGGTAGTGGTACGTGATGGAGAAGAAGCCCTAGATTATCTCTATCGCCGGGGACTTTTCCGGTTGCGGATGGAAGGGCATCCTGTTGTGGTACTACTCGATTTGAAATTACCTAAAATCGATGGACTAGAAGTGCTAGCACAACTCAAATCTGACCCAGTAATGCAAGTGATTCCGGTGGTGGTGCTAACTTCTTCCCGTGAGGAACCAGATTTAGTTCGCTGCTACAAATTAGGGGTTAATGCTTATGTCGTCAAGCCCGTAGATTATCATGAGTTTGCCGATGCCATTAAGGGTGTAGGACTGTTTTGGGCAGTGATTAATCAGCCTCCCCTTGGCGCTTTACCTCCTGCACCAAATCGTCAACAGGAGAACAAGTGATGAATGTCCTGCGTTTTCTCCTTTTGGAAGATAGTTTGTTGGATGCAGAACTTACCGAAGCGATGCTAGCCGAAGCAGGAATTGATTGCGAACTGGTAAGAGTCGAAACCGGCGCTGACTTTTTGGCTGCTATTACCACAGAGGCTTTCGATTTAATTCTTGCCGATTATGCCTTGCCATCTTTTGATGGCATTTCTGCGTTGGAAATTGCTCGAAATAAATGTCCAGAGGTGCCTTTCATTTTTGTTTCTGCCGCATTGGGTGAAGAATTAGCGATCGAAGCTTTGAAGAATGGTGCAACTGATTATGTTTTGAAGCAACGGCTGGGGCGGTTAGTTCCCTCAGTGCAACGGGCATTGCGGGAAGCCAAAGAACGCCGCGAACGCCAGCAAGCAGAGGAGTCTTTACAGAAGAGTGAAGCCAAGTATCGCCGAATTGTTGATACCTCTTATGAGGGGATTTGTACAATTGACTCCCAAGCACGAACAGAGTTCGTGAATCAACGGATGTTACAAATGTTAGGCTATCCAGCAGAAGAAATACTCGGTCGCTCTATATTTGATTTTATTGATCGAGTTGATGGTATTGCCGTCGAAGAACAACTCGCATGGCTCAAGAAAGAAGAGAGCGATTTGAAAGAAGGTCGATGGCGTTGCAAAGATGGTTCTTACATCTGGACACTGATTTCTGCGAGAGCGATTTTTAATGAACAGGGTGAATTCTTGGGTGCGATCGCCATGTTAACCGACATTACCGATCGCAAACGCACCGAAGAAGAACGCGATCGCTTTTTGCAACGGGAAAAATTAGCTCGTGCGGAAGCAGAAGCCGCCAACCGGATCAAAGATGAGTTTTTGGCAGTGCTTTCCCATGAATTGCGATCGCCCTTAAATCCAATTCTCGGTTGGGCAAAACTCTTGCAGAGCCGTAAATTTAATGAAACAGCCCTACAAAAAGCACTCTTAACCATTGAGCGCAATGCCAAATTACAAGCTCAACTGATTGAAGACTTGCTGGATGTTTCTCGCATCCTCCAAGGTAAACTCAATCTCAACATGGCATCAGTCAATTTGGCATCCACCATTGAAGCAGCAATGGAAACAGTGCGTTTAGCAGCAGAGGCAAAAACCATTCACATTCAGATGATGCTCGATCCGACTGTCGGCAGAGTTTTGGGCGATCCAGCTCGCTTACAGCAAGTTCTCTGGAATTTATTAGCGAATGCTGTCAAATTCACAGCTACAGGGGGACGAGTAAATGTGCGATTAGAGTGCGTTGAGGCTCACGCCCAAATTACCGTCAGCGACACAGGCAAGGGGATTGCCGCAGACTTCTTGCCTCATGTGTTTGACTATTTCTGTCAGGGCGACAATACAACAACGAGAAAATTTGGTGGACTGGGATTAGGTTTAGCGATCGCTCGTCACTTGGTCGAGATGCACGGTGGTACGATTTGGGTTCAAAGTGCTGGTGAGGAGCAGGGAGCTACTTTCACAGTTAGATTACCACTAATTAAGGACAGCGCCACAATCAACCACGAAATAAATCCTAATTCTGCAACTGCCGTTTCTGTCTTCTCTCCTCTGCTGGGGATACAAGTCTTGGTTGTAGATGACAATGACGACAGCCGCGACTTTTTCAGCTTTGTACTTGAGGAGTTTGGCGCTACAGCGATCGCAGTTGCATCAGCAGGTGAAGCCTTAGAGATATTAGCACAATCAGAACCAGATATCATGCTCAGTGATATTGGAATGCCAGAAATCAACGGCTATATGCTGATCGAACAAATACGTGCTTTCGAGACACAAACGGGGAGACAACAAATTCCAGCGATCGCTCTGACTGCTTATGCAGGCGAAATTCATCAGCAAGAAGCATTCCGAGCCGGGTTTCAACAGCACCTCGTTAAACCTGTGACACCAGAAGAATTACTGATGACAATTTCCAGTTTAATCAAAGATAAGTAAGTGAGTGTAAAACAGTAGGCATAAGGGTTTTACAAATTTAATTAGAATTCGTAACAGCGTGTAAAAATATATATTATTTTGTAATAAATATTACATATTTCTATCTGTATGGGCATCTTAAGAATGCTTATATTGCAAGAAAAAACAATGACAGCAACTTTATCTGGTTATCAACTGCTCGAAACCCTTCACTCTGGCGCTAAAACTATTATTTATCGCGGACGCAGAGAAACAGATAACGCCTCAGTCGTTGTCAAAACTCTTGTTGACGAACATCCGCTGCTAGAAGATATTGCCCGACTGCGCCACGAATATCAAATTATTGAACCACTGCAAATACCTGGAATTGTAAAACCCTACGAGTTAAAGAATTATCAGCATGGACTGGCTTTAGTTTTGGAAGACATTCCAGGTTGCTTGCTTAAAGAAGTAATTGCCAATCAAACAACCAGCTTGATTACTTTCCTTAAGGTGGGGATTAACCTGGCACAGACCTTAGGAGAGTTGCACGCCCAACAGATTATTCACAAAGATATTAAGCCACATAATATTTTGATTGACCCCGAATCTGGGGAAGTTAAACTAATTGACTTCAGTATTTCTTCACGCCTCGATAAAGAAAATCCCACTTTGAGCAATCCGAATTTGCTGGAAGGTACGCTGGCTTATATGTCGCCTGAGCAAACGGGCAGAATGAATCGAGCGATTGATTACCGCACTGATTTTTACTCTTTGGGTGTCACCTTATATGAAATGCTGACGGGTACTTTGCCATTTCATACTACCGACCCAATGGAATTGGTACACTGTCACATTGCCAAAATACCCGCCGCACCTTGTAAAGAAACTATGTGTCGTGTTTTGGAAGAAGTCCCAGAGGCGATTAGTGCGATTATTTTGAAGCTGTTAGCGAAAACAGCAGAACAGAGGTATCAAAGCGCTTGGGGACTGAAAGCAGATTTAGAGGAATGTTTGTTTCAACTGCAAGCGACTGGCAAAATTGAAAACTTCGTACCCGGAAGACGGGACAAATCTGGGCATTTTTTGATTCCCCAAAAGTTGTACGGACGTGAAGCAGAAGTCGCAATGTTGATGGCTGCCTTTGAACGTGTGGCAGGTGGTAGCAGCGAAATGATGCTAGTTTCCGGTTATTCGGGGATTGGTAAAACTAGTGTTGTCAATGAAGTTCATAAACCAATTGTGGGGGCAAGGGGTTACTTCATCGCTGGCAAGTTTGACCAGTTCAAGCGCAATATTCCCTATGCATCCTTGATTCAGGCGTTCCAATCTTTAGTTGGGCAATTAAGTAAGTCGGCGCGAAAAAACTAAACTATGTAAAGATAAGTAAATACTGAGAA
>NZ_CAWUDO010000053.1:0-58454 GCF_963920935.1 Nostoc sp. CCY 9925
TCTCAGTATTTACTTATCTTTACATAGTTTAGTTTTTTCGCGCCGACTTACTTACGTTTTTTTGTGATTTTGCGTAAGTCCTGGCTAAAAGCAAGTGGCATTTGAGGACAGAAACCCAACAAACCAACGTGTCTGTTGGGTTAGGTTTTGCATCACCTGATTTTCATCAAAACAGCGGTTTGCAATTATTACGAGCACAAATTATAAAAAGGTGTCCCTCATTCCATGCCTTCTAGGAATAGGATGAAAGACGCCTTTTTAGTCCGTTGAATGATGACTGTCAACAGTCAACATCAAATCCTACCCCTAACGGACTTCCAACTAAAAAAATAATCAATCGTTTTGGCAAGCAGCGGAGAATAAATTGGATCGTGCGTTGGATGCAGGGATTCAGTAATTTAATTCTTGGATATCCCTAAAAAGGGATGGGTCAGCTTAACAAAATTTAGGAGTAAAAATAGTCAAATATCTAACTTATAATAAATCCTAATTTCTGACTCCTGATTAGATATTTTTTTCAACAATTTGATATTTAGTATTTATAATAAATTTCCCTTGTTTATACTTTTCTGAAAACTATTGTCTCTTATACTTTTCTTAAAGATGCCTTAACTAAATAACTTTACTGTTAATCAAAGTCATATAAATATTAAATTGTCGCGACTACAGTGGCTATAGAAGTAAGTAATTTGTCAAAAAACTTTAAGGGTAAGCCAGCACTGAAAAATGTTTCATGCACGATTGATGACGGAGAAATGGTAGCACTTGTAGGTGCTTCTGGCTCAGGAAAGTCTACACTATTGCGGCATATAAATGGCTTACAGATTGGAGATGAAGGAACGGTTTATATTTCTGGAATTGCTTTGCAAAGCAAGGGTAAATTGCATTCAAAAATTAGGATTTTGCGAAGTCAGATAGGATACATTTTTCAACAATTCAATTTGGTAAACAGGCTAACGGTTATTGAAAATGTTCTGGTTGGTAATTTAGCGCGATCGCCTGTAATTCGTTCAGCATTACATTTATTTACTAAAGCAGAAAAAATTCAAGCTCTTTGTGCATTAGAGAGAGTTGGTATTCTGGAACATGCTTATAAACGAGCTTCTATGCTTTCTGGGGGACAACAACAACGAGTAGCGATCGCTCGTTGTCTGGTTCAGGGAGCGAAAATTATCCTTGCAGATGAACCCATTGCTTCCCTCGATCCTGAATCTGCTCGAAAAGTCATGGAATTGCTCATCGAATTAAATCGAGAAAGCAAAATAACGGTAGTCGCTTCTTTACATCAAATCCAAATGGTGCGTAGGTATTTCGACCGGGCGATCGCCCTGAGAGATGGAGAAGTGATGTTTGATGGTGCGATCGCCAAACTAGACGACCGGATGCTCAATGAACTTTATGGTACAGCAGCAGAAGAACTTGTACTCAGAGGACATGGAGAATTTGTCGGATAAGAAATTTTGCTAAATATTCGAGTTTTGCACCGTAACAGCTACTAAAAAAATAACATCAAAAGTTTAACAATAACGAGGAATTAAACCATGAACAGACGCTTATTTATTCAACAAGCTTCTTTATTTACGCTAACCTTAGGAAGTGCAAAGATATTATCAGCCTGCACTTCTAGTTCTAGTTCGGATGCTGCAAATATTAAAGAAATTAATTTTGGCGTTCTTTCCACAGAATCTCAGGTAAATCAAAAGCCTATTTGGGAACCTTTTGCTGCTGCAATGTCTAAAGAAATTGGTATTCCCATCAAACCATTTTATGTCACACAATATGCAGCAGTTATAGAGGCCATGCGCTTTGGTAAAGTACAGGTAGCTTGGTTAGGTGGTAAGTCATACATTCAAGCTGTACAAATGGCTAATGCTGAAGCATTTGCTCAGGTTATCAGTGGAGATGGTACAAAAGGCTATTACTCACACCTGATTGTTAATAAAGATAATCTTATTGCTGCTGAAGCTAAAGCAGAGGGTGGGGATAAATATGTGATTAAAAATGCAGGAAAGCTGACCTTTGCTTTCAATGAGCCTAATTCTACTTCTGGTTTCTTAGTACCAAGCTATTACATTTTTGCAAAAAACAATATTGACCCTAAAAAAGTCTTTAAGCGTTTAATTTTTGCTGGTAGCCATGAAGCATGTGCCCTCGCAGTTGCTAATAAAAAAGTAGATATTGCTACTGTTAGTAACGAGGGTTTAGGTCGTTTAGAAAAAACTAATCCAGAAGCGAGAAAGAAAATTGAAATTATCTGGCAATCTCCCATGATTCCCAGCGACCCTATTGCTTATCGCCAGGATTTACCAGCAGACCTCAAGAAGAAATTTCAAAACTTTTTTTACAATTATAAAGATGAAAAAATTTTAGAACCTTTTAAAATCTCTGGTTTTGCTCCAGCTGACGACAAAATTTGGAACACAATTCGGGAATTGGAAATTGCTAAAAAAATTGAAGAGACTAAATCTCAAGGAGATCTGAGCGAACAAGATAAAAAACAGAAGTTGGCACAACTTAATCAGCAACTCAACCAAATTAAGAAAAACTGATAGAACAATCCTATTGATTTATAAACTTAGTATAGGACTCATATTTGATTTTTGAAAAAAATTAGTTAGACTTAATGTTCTAGAATCCTGTTGCCTTTTGCCTATCTACGCAAATAATTTCAGGAATCAAACCGGATTCCTATATTTTGAGGTAAGCAATAGGTAATAAATTTTGTCTACAACTAACTCATTTAGGATTGCCATATATAGTGCAATAATTAACAAAATTACCGACTTATTTAACAATTTGGTAATCTGAGAATTTCTATTTTTACATAATCAATTATAAATACTAATTAAGTGTAATGAAAGATATAAAGAAAGCGCAAAGCCATAATCAGATCATTGCTAATGCAGCTCCTAAAGTAATAGCAATGTTAGAGCGAGAAGAAAAATTAGTTACTAATGGTAGGCTTTTTTTCCTTTTGGCTATTCTTGCTATTCTAATTTTTTCTTACATTCAGGGCGAACTAAATTTTCCATTATTGTTCCAAAGCAGGAATAATATGGTCGAGTATATCCGTTCATATTTTCCGCCAGATTTTAGTGATTGGAAATATTATCTTTCGGAAACTATTATTACTATATCAATGGGAATTTGGGGAACTTTGATGGCTGCGATCGCCGCAGTTCCTTTATCTATTTTGGCATCAAATAATATGTGTCCACCTTGGATTGTACAATTAACACGCCGATTATTAGATGCCATGCGTGCCATTAACGAAATTGTTTTTGCACTCATCTTTGTAGTAGCTGTAGGCTTAGGGCCATTTGCTGGTGTGTTGGCTTTATTTGTTCACACCGCCGGTACACTTGGGAAGCTATTTTCTGAAGCAGTGGAAGCAATTGATCCTGGTCCCGTGGAAGGAATTCGAGCAACTGGCGCTAATCAGATTCTGGAAATTATCTTTGGCGTACTTCCCCAAGTATTGCCTCTATGGACTTCTTTTACTCTGTATCGCTTTGAATCAAATGTACGTTCTGCTTCTGTATTAGGAATTGTTGGTGCAGGTGGAATTGGCGTTTCTTTATATCAGAATTTCGGAGCTTTTGAATACCAAAAAGTCTGTGCAATTTTGATTATTTTGATTCTTGCTACAGGTATCATTGATTTCTTCTCAGCAAAAGTTAGAGCTTGGCTAGTTTGAATTAGAATTCAGAATTCAGAAGCTATACATTTCATAAAATTATTAGATTTTAGATTCTAAATCAAAACTTAAAATCTAAAAAGCACAAACTTATACAGGGTATTTCAGGTAAATGAAGTACACAGGTAGGGGCACAACATGTTCATACGTGTCAATTTAAGCTCAAACGCGCAATTAATTTTACCTCGTTTTAGATCCCCCAACCCCCTTGGAAAGGGGGCACAAGATTCTAGTTACCCCCTTTTTAAGAGGGTCGCGGTAGGCGGGGGGATCTGTACCTTACCAAGTTGCAATCTGCTGTAATTTCGTCAATATTTCAATAATTACCATTGTGAAAAAGGATGTTTGACTAAATTGCTGTTGAAATATCTAGAATCATGAGAAACTTCTTCTCCAATCCAGTCTGGTAGTTCAAGTTGTTGATTTTCATCACTGACTTCAACTTCTGCTAAGATGAGACCTTTGTTAACACCGTCAAACTCATCTATTTCCCAAATCAAACCGCCCGACTCTATCTTATATCTGATTTTTTCTATAAATGGACGTTGACACAATGTCTCAAGCATTTCTTGAGCATCTTGAACAGGAATAGGATACTCAAACTCTAATCTCGAATATTGAACAGTCGGGCCTTTAATAGTTAAATAAGCTTTATCTCCTACTATACGTACACGTACAGTCGCTTTATCTTGTGTAGGAATATATCCCTGACGATAGACACTACCTTGACCTAAACCTCTCCAACTATCTCCAATCGTTAAATATTTGCGCTCTATTTCTTTCGCCATTTTACTCAATCTCCAATCTCCAGAACATTTAATTTGAAAAAATTAAATATTTGTCTATCACAGCGTTAATAATATAACTATTTTGTCAAGTCATTTTCAAAAAATAATTCCATGCGATCGCCCCGCAGTCGAGTTACGCCATACTCAATCACATTACCTGTTTGATCGACGTTCACCGACTCCGCCAAAAGAATAGGCTGATTGAGTCCAAGTGCCAACCACTGTGCGTCACGAGGCTGAACTAGACGCGCCGAAACACAAGTACTGCGGCGTATATGATCGCATCCATATACCTGCTGTAAAAACTGAGAAATTGATTGCTTTTCTCGTAAAATATCGATATTTTCCGGCTCTAACAAATCTGGAAACCGTTTTAGAGGAAAATATCCTGTACCTACACTAATTGGTTCCTCATCCGCTAAACCCAAACGCTCAATTAAAGCCACCGATTCACCATAATTAATCTCCAATGCTGTGGCAACGGTAATATCTGCGCTGATTTCCAAGGTGCGGAGTAATTGAAACCTAACTTGCCAACCCTGTGCTTTCAAAGTTTGATTGTAACGTACCCGTTTACCAATGGGATAGCGGATAGTTTTAGCTGCCACAAAAGTGCCGCGTCCCCGGTCAACTCGTAGCAATCCCTCATTTTTTAGCAATGCGATCGCCTGCCTTATTGTATGGCGATTGACGGCAAATTGTTCTGCTAACTTAGTTTCTGTTGGTAATCGATCTCCAATTTGATAAACCTCTTGGTGGATATTTTGTCGCAACTCGGCAGCAATTTGGGCGTAGATAGGCATTATTTCATGGTTCATATATCAATTATCAATATTTAGATTGTCAACTGACTAAAATTGCGCTAGTCTATTTTCATCTAGATGTCTAGACAAATTAAGAATAGTTTAACAAAAAAGAATTCATAAATCAGGAACCAGAATTCAGAATTGAAAATTTGGTGGCCTTCAATTCGCATACTTATCGATCATTTTGAATGATTGCGGCAGTTTAATTGCCAAAAATGATTATTACTAACAATCCAAAATTATGACCTATGGCTACCGAAATGCAGCGACAAACATGGATGGCAACACTAGCGAAAGCTGAACTCAAGCAACTAGAGGGACTGGTGAATAAATTAGGTACATTGCCGAGTTATAGCTTTTTACGCTCTCCAGAGATTGGTTTAGCGATGGTTCGGGGACGCGCTGGGGGTACAGGAGAGCCATTTAACTTAGGAGAAATTACCATGACTCGCTGTGTGGTGCAACTAGAGAGCCAACCAGATGAGACGCTCGCCGGTTTTGGATATGTCGCAGGGCGATCGCATCGTCATGCAGAACTAGCCGCCTTCTGCGATGCCTTATTGCAAAGTGACCAATGGAGCGATCGAATTCAAGCTGAGGTAATTCAACCCCTGCAAATAGCAAGCCAAGAACAACAAGAACTTAAACAGCGCCAAACCGCCGCTACCAAGGTTAACTTTTTCACGATGGTGAGGGGGGAGGGGTAAATCAATTCAAAATTCAAGTTGCGCTTCTAGCGCACCAAAGGTGTGACTCAAAATTCAAAATGAAGAATTTAATTTGATGTCAACAATGCTTACACATCTACGAGGTTTTAAAGACCCAATTCATGATGCCCAGGGGACATTTCGATCGCTACTTGATGCGAATGCTAGGCCGGGGACACCATACCCGATAACTGCTAGTATGACTGTGCCTTCAGGTTTAACGGCTGCTTGTGCAGCAGGTTGTCTGACTTTACTAGATTTGGATGTTCGGGTTTGGGTTCAAGCGAGTTTTGTTTCTCAAGTCAAAGATTGGTTACTATTTCACACTGGTTGTGGCTTTACGCAGCAACCTAAGGAAGCTGACTTTGCCTTAATTCAAGATATGGCAGCATTGCCAGAATTATCTGATTTTAACTGGGGTACAGCAGAAAAACCCGAAACTTCAACAACGCTACTGGTACAAGTTGAAAGTTGGGAAGGAGGACAAACCGTGGTGCTGACAGGGCCAGGAATTTTGCATCACAAAGAAATTGCCCCTAATCTCCCTCGCCATTTTTGGGATTTCTGGCTGAAGAATCACCAAGCTTATCCCCAGGGTATAGATGTATTTTTATTTACAGAAAATGCAGTTATGGGACTACCTCGCACGGCAAAATCTGAGGTTTTGTTATGAGTCTTGATATCCGCGTTGCGAGTCGTGACGATCTGCCGTTGCTGGTTCAGCTTTATGCACAGATGGATGGTGAGTTACCTTTACCGATAAATAGTGCAGCAGAAATTTGGAATGCGATCGCGCAGGTTCCAAACTATTACATTTATCTTGCGTTTCAGAATCAAGAACCTGTAGGTACTTTTAGCCTGCTTTATGTTCCGACAATGATGCATCGGGGATATCACAAATTTGCAGTACTAGATGCGGTGACTGTTATTCCTACAGTTCGGGGTCAAGGAGTTGGTACACAAATGATGAAAGCTGCACTCAAATTGAGTGCAGAAGCGGGGTGTTATAAAGTTACGCTGTCTTCAAACTTGAAACGGCATCGCGCTCACCAATTCTATCAAGCACTGGGATTCGAGCAGCATGGCTGGAGTTTTAAGTGCGTAGTACAGCCAAGTTACCAAATTAACAATTGATTGAGGTGAAAATTCATGCCATATGTTGCAGTCAAAGGTGGTGAACAGGCAATTGAGAATGCAGAAACGCTGCTTAGGAGTAGACGCCGGGGCGATTCTGCTATCCCTGAACTGACGCTAGACCAAATTGAACAACAGTTGACTTTAGCTATAGAACGGGTGATGTGTGAAGGCAGCCTATATGACCGAGAGTTAGCAGCCCTCGCTATTAAACAATCCTGGGGTGATTTAGTAGAGGCGATTTTCTTGTTAAGAGCGTATCGTACAACACTGCCGCGCTTGTATTACAGCCAGCCACTAGACACCAGCAAAATGCAAATACAGCGGCGGATTTCCTCCATTTTTAAGGATGTTCCAGGAGGACAGAGCTTAGGCCCCACCTTTGACTACATCCATCGCCTGCTGGACTTTAAGCTGATGGCAGAGGCAGAAGTTCCCACAGCAGCAGCAGCAGAGGCAATTACAGAACCTGTTCCCCGCGTGATTGACACTTTAGATCGGGAGGGATTGATGCAGGCTGAGGAAGAGGATGGGGGGACAAGGGGACAAGGGGACAAGGGGAATTTATTACAAACACTCTCGGCGTCCTGTTCTGACTTGACGCGTGAACCGCTTAGTTTTCCTGCGAAAAGGGATGCGAGACTCCAGAATTTGGCACGTGCAGATGAGGGGTTTTTACTATCTTTGGCGTACTCCACTCAACGAGGTTATGGCAGAAATCATCCTTTTGCTGGAGAGATTCGCATGGGGGAAGTGGAGGTGGTGATTTGCCCAGAGGAGTTGGGGTTTGAAGTTGCGATCGCTGATATTACTATTACTGAAGTACAGATGGTAAATCAATTTAAAGGTACTAAGGAATTACCTGCTCAGTTCACCCGTGGCTATGGGCTGACTTTTGGTTATAACGAACGCAAAGCTATGTCAATGGCGTTGGTAGATAGAGCAATGCGAGCTGAGGAGTTTGGTGAAACAGTCCAAGGGCCAGCCCAAAACGTCGAGTTTGTGCTTTCTCACTCAGACAATGTTGAAGCACAGGGCTTTGTTCAGCATCTCAAACTTCCTCACTACATTGATTTTCAATCAGAGTTAAATCTAGTGCGAAAGATGCGACAACAACAGTTAGCAATTCAAAATTCAAAATGACGCTCTCTACGAGACGCTGCGCGAACGCGGACACGGCTTAGCTGCGCTAACAAAATTCAAAATGAAGAAATCTAAATTTTACTTGGGTGTCAATGATTACAGGAATTAATCATATTACCTTGTCTGTTTCCGATGTGGAGAAATCTTTTGATTTTTACACCAAAATTCTTGGTTGTAAAGCGATCGCCAAATGGAAAAAAGGCGCTTATTTACTCGCAGGTAATTTGTGGTTGTGTCTATCTTTAGATGCAAACACGCGCACAAATCCTGCGATTGAATATACTCATATTGCTTTTAACGTTCCCGAACAAGAGTTTCAAACATATAGCGATCGCTTGATTTATTTGGGTGTGAAAAAGTGGAAACAAAATATTAGCGAGGGAGAGTCATTATATATTCTCGACCCAGATTGTCATAAGCTGGAATTGCATGTAGGTGATTTACTTTCTCGAATTGCTGCAACAAGAAAAATTCCTTATGAAGGCATGGAGTTTTTTGAAGATGAATTGAGAAAATCTCATGATTCTCTGTGACCTCTGTGTTCTCTGTGGTTCGTTAAAAAATTTATATCACGCAAAGCCAAGGCAGCGCGTTGCAGAGGTTCCCCCGTTGTAGCGACTGCCGCGCAAAGGCGCAAAGAAGAAAGAGTGATTGAATATAAAATGATATGATTTAGTGAGACTAATGCAAACTATTCAAGAATTAACAACACTAAAAAGAGCGAAAGTTGCCATCCAAGGAGCAGATGTGCTGACTCCAGAAGGTTGGATTAAAGATGCAACTGTTTTAATTGAAGATGGGCGGTTTGTCACTATTGATGGGGGAAGTAGTCCTAATGGGTTTGATTTTGTAAATGCTAAAGGACTCCAGATGTTGCCGGGGATTATCGATTTGCATGGTGATGCTTTTGAGAGAATGATTTGCCCTCGTCCTGGAGTTAACTTTCCTTTAGAAATGGCGATCGCTGAAAATGATCGAAATCTTTTGTTTGCTGGAATCACAACTTTTTTCTGTTCAATTACGGACTCCTATGAACCAGGTTTACGAAGCCGAGATTCAGCCCGTGCTTTGATTGAGTTTATTTTGGGAACAGGAAAGCAGGTTTTAAGTTGCAATCATCGAATTCATATTAGACATGAAGAAGCAAATACTAAAGGGCATGAAGAGTTATGTGATTGGCTGACATCTGGCCGCGTTCAACTTTTGTCCATTAACGATCATTTACCGCCTGTTGGAGATCCGCAAATGTTAGGCCGATACCTTAATGGTTTACGGCGACGAATATCTATATCTGAGGAAGAAATCAAAGAATTTATCGTTCAAGTACAAGAACAGCGACACGAGGGATACGAACAAGTAGAGGAATTAGTTGAGCTTGCCCATACTTACCGCATTCCCCTAGCTTCTCATGATGATGATTGCGAAGAAAAGGTGGCACAAAGCCAACGCCGTCAAGTTGCGATCGCCGAATTTCCTGGGAGTATTGCTTTAGCTGCCCAATCTCGCGCCTACGGTGCAGCAGTCCTCATGGGTGCGCCTAACTTGGTGCGTGGCGGTTCTCATGTCGGCTACATGAGTGTTGCAGACGCGGCTAAAAATGATGTTTTGGATTGCCTTTGCTCAGATTACCATTATCCTTCCTTATTTCATGCACCCTTTAAGCTAGCTGAATTAGGCTTGATGAGTTTTGAGCAAGCATGGACGCTGGTTTCTAGCCGTCCAGCAGTGGCAGTGGGAATTAGCGATCGCAAAGGGAAAATCTCCCCTGGGTTAGATGCAGATTTCTTATTGATATCTGCCAATAATTCTTTACCTACTGCGATCGCATCTGTTTACATCACAGGACAAGAAGTCGCCCGATATCCAATTAATAGGCAATAGGCAATAGGCAATAGATTTTTTTCACGAATGATTTAAGATTCCTATACCAATTAGAAAAATGATTGCAACAATTCAAAGCATCATTGAGCTATTTACCGAAAAAGGTTCTCAGTTGTATGGGGCTGAAGCTGTCAGTCAGCTAGAACATGCACTGCAATGTACCACTTTAGCTCAAAAGGCAGGTCAAAGCAATGAATTAGTCAAGCTAAGAATTTATGACGACCAAGCAAAAATTGACAATGGAAAACATTCCTCTTCCCCAATCCCCAATCCCCAATCCCCCCGAAACAAGCTTCAACTTCGCCTACTTAGATGAGCAAACCAAGCGCTCAATTCGCCGCGCCTTACTCAAAGCCGTTGCTATTCCAGGACATCAAATTCCCTTTTCTTCTAGGGAAATGCCCATGTCTTACGGCTGGGGAACTGGTGGAATTCAGGTAACAGCTGCCGTTATTGGTCAAACCGATGTGCTAAAAGTGATTGACCAAGGAGCAGACGACACGACCAACGCAGTTAACATTCGCCGCTTCTTCAAAAAAGTATGCGGTGTACAAACGACAGAACAAACTCAAGCAGCAACGCTAATCCAGACACGCCACCGTATACCCGAAACACCACTGCGGGAAGGACAGATTTTGGTTTACCAAGTACCAATTCCCGAACCCTTGCGCTGGCTAGAACCTTCATCTGTTGAAACGGGCAAAATGCACGCCCTCGAAGAATACGGGTCGATGTACGTCAAGCTTTACGAAGATATCACCACACACGGGCACATTGCCACATCCTACGACTACCCGGTAATGGTGCACGATCGCTATTTGATGAGTCCTAGCCCGATACCGCGCTTTGATAATCTCAAAATGCAGATGAGTCCTGCACTTCAGTTATTTGGCGCTGGAAGAGAAAAGCGGATATACGCAATTCCGCCCTACACCAAAGTCAAAAGCCTCGACTTTGAAGATCATCCCTTCACCGTCGAACGTTGGGATAAAGTTTGTGAGCTATGTGGTTCTACGGAAAGTTATTTAGATGAAGTACTAATTGATGACCAAGGTGGCAGGATGTGGATTTGCTCAGATACAGACTATTGTCGCGGGATGAAGGAGACGGAGGGGCAGGGAGCACAGGGGAAAAGGAGTGAAGTTTAAAGAGTCGTCGGCGAATATCAAAGATTCATTCACGAGTATCAAAGACTCGTCGGCGAATATCAAAGACTCATCTCTTATTCCCCATGCCCAATGACTAATGACTAATGACAAAACCTATTTTACAAGTTCACCAATTGAGTAAATCTTACGGTGCGATTAAAGCGTGCGATCGCATTTCCTTTGACTTATATCCTGGGCAAGTTCTGGGTATCGTCGGCGAATCGGGATCGGGTAAGTCTAGTTTGCTTGGTGCGGTCGCTAATCACTTTCCCATTGACCAAGGTAATGTTACTTATACAAATCGTAGCCAAGAAGACTTAGAAATTACTCGACTTCCGGAAGCTCAACGCCGTCGATTGATGCGGACTGAGTGGGGCTTTGTCCACCAAAATCCCCGCGATGGTCTGCGAATGAAAGTTAGTGCAGGGGCGAATATTGGCGAACGGCTGCTAGATGTTGGGCTGCGACACTATGGCAATATTCGCGATGAAGCTGCTCACTGGTTGCAACAAGTAGAAATCGATCCAGCGCGGATGGATGAGTTACCAGTAAATTTTTCTGGAGGTATGCAGCAAAGATTACAACTGGCTCGTGTATTAGTGACACGCCCCCAGCTAATATTAATGGATGAACCGACCGGAGGACTGGATGTATCAGTGCAGGCGCGGTTATTAGATTTATTGCGATCGCTAGTGCGGAATTTTCACCTCAGCGTCATTGTAGTTACACACGATATAGGCGTTGTCAGGTTGCTAGCCCATCGGTTGCTAGTAATGCAACAAGGGCAAGTAGTGGAATCAGGTTTAACAGACCAAGTGCTTGACGATCCCCAGCATCCTTACACTCAACTATTGGTCAGCGCTGCGTTAACGCCATAACTGAAGAGGACGCGGGGACACGGAGAGTGTTTGTGATAAATCCCCAATCCGCAGTCCCCAATCCGCAGTCCCCAATCCCCAGTCCCCAATCCCCAATCCCCAGTCCCAATGCAATTATTAACTATTAACCATCGCCATCTTCCCACTAACATTTCGCCCAACACTGTACTGCAAGTAGAACAATTGCGAAAAGGTTTTACTTTGCATCAGCAAGGAAGTGTTTGCCTATCAGTTTTAGAAGGATTATCCCTGAGTGTGAATGCTGGGGAATGTGTAGCTTTGTCTGGGCCTTCTGGTTCCGGGAAGTCTACTTTGATGCGCTGTTTATATGGAAACTATCGCGCTGATAGCGGCTCAATTTGGGTAAAACATGGAGGAAATTGGCTTGATTTATGTCAACTTCTGCCCCATGAACTTTTAGCAGTCCGTCAACAAACTATAGGATATGTCAGCCAATTTTTACGAGTGATTCCCAGAGTTCCCGCCCTAGAAGTTGCGGCAGAACCGCTGTTGGAATTAGGGGTAAAAACAGAAGTTGCTTTTGACAAAGTAAAAGCATTATTTCATCGCCTCAATTTACCAGAACGCTTATGGAAACTCTCTCCCACCACCTTTTCTGGAGGCGAAAAGCAACGAGTGAATATTGCCCGCGCCCTTTGTGTCAATTATCCGATTTTGCTACTGGATGAACCGACATCAGCCCTAGATGCCACCAATCGTCAAGTAGTAATGGAATTTCTCGCAGAACACAAAGCAGCCGGCTGTGCTTTAGTTGGCATTTTTCATGATGAAGAAGTGCAAATGCAACTCTGTAACCGCCAATTAACCTTTGCCAAGGATAATTGATCGCAAATTCTGAATTCAGAATAATCTTAGTTTGGGCTTACCCTATGAGAACCCAACAGCATGACTCCCCATGCCCAATGCCCCATGACGCCACTTGCTTCAAGTCGGCAAAGCCGCCCAACGCAGTGGCTCCCCAATGCCCCATGCCCAAATCCAAAATTGCTATGAATGAGCAAGTCTACACAAATTATCACCTCCAACTTCCCCATGAGGAAGTGCTGGGTACGCTTGTAGTGCGAGATGGATTGATTGCTGACATTCAGCCAGGAATTGTGACTCATGGGTTGAATGGTCAACGAGATTATCTCATGCCTGGATTAATTGAACTGCACACCGACAACTTGGAACGCTGTGTATCTCCCCGTCCAGGAATTCGCTGGCCTTTGGAAGCAGCAGCAATTTACCATGACCGAGATTTAGCTAGTGCTGGGGTAACAACTGTATGTGATGCGATCGCCATTGGTGATATAGCTGTTGGTTCTCCACGTTTAACTAATTTTGCCCCAATGATTGATGTTATCTGTCGCGGGCAAAAAGCCGGACGTTTCTGTGTGGAACACCGGATTCACCTGCGTTGTGAACTAGCATATGACAAGGTTTATGAGATTACTGCACAATACGCAGACAATCCCCTTTTATCGATGATTTCTCTGATGGATCATACCCCTGGTCAGCGGCAGTTTATCCGTTTAGACAAGTTCAAACAATATTACATAGGTAAACACGGGGCGACACCAGAGGAAATTGATGATTTCATTGTTATTCGTCAGCAACAACAACAAATATATGTACAAAAAAATCGGGCGGCTTTGGTGCAAATCGCCAAATATAAAGGTATTTCTTTAGCCAGTCATGATGATGCAACGGTGGAACATGTTCAGGAAGCAGTACAAGATGGGGTAGTAATAGCCGAGTTTCCTACTACTTTAGAAGCGGCAAAAACAGCTCACAGCTTGGGATTGCAAGTTTTGATGGGTGCGCCTAATCTAGTTTTGGGCGGTTCTCATTCTGGTAATGTCTCGGCCATGGAATTGGTTTTGCAAAATTTAGTGGATGTTATTTCTTCTGACTACGTTCCCCAAAGCCTGCTGCAAGCCATCTTTCTCATTGCTGACAAAACTGGTAAGCCGATTTACGAAGCTATGCAACTATTCACCAGTAATCCCGCAAAGGCTATTCACCTATTTGGCGATCGCGGCAGTCTCAAAGTCGGTAAACGAGCTGATTTTATCACTGCTCATTATGATGGTCTAGTCCCGCGCTTGACTGCAACTATCTGTCAAGGTCGTCGAGTCAGTTAAATCAAAAAGCCAGAAGTAATAATTCAGCAATGCTTGAAGTGGCGCACTCGAATCTTTCACAAATTTTTAGAATAAAAGAGGAAACACAATACATACAATTCTTAACGGGCAAGAAGATACTTATCCGTGGTATACGAATCCGGTTTGATTTCTGAAAAAATCCGTAGACTTCTAATCCCCTTCTTCACTATTGCCTATTGCCTATTGCCTGTTCCCTGCCTCTACGAGTAATTTCAAAAATCAAATACTAGTCCTATAGATGATAACTTATAGCTGATTGAAACTTTAATAACTCACTAAATTTTCCGCTTCTACTTCTTCTTTCGCTAAAGCCAATGCTTGATAAGCAGCTTTAAATCTATTCTCATCTGTAAATTTATGGCCAAACCGCTTTAAATAAGCTTCCAGATACCTAATACGTAAGTGTGGGTCAGCCGGACTTTGAAGAAAAGGCAGGTCTGCTTCAACCATAAACCTGATAGCTAACAAGGGTACAGGGCTACGAAGCGGACGGAAGTTTGGGTTATGTAAACCAGGACTTTGATTCCGTTTATGAAATTCTCCAATCATTAGTCCTGATTCGACAAACCAAGGTTTGAGTTTTTGTTGAACGCTATCTATTATTTCAGAAGCCTCTTCTATATGGATATCAGGAAATATCAGTAAAAAAGCTTTACTAATTTTTAATTCCTGTTCTTTAACATCCGTCTCTAGAAATATATCTCGATAGCGTCTGACAATATTTTCTATTTGTTCTGGATACAAGTCTTTCGTGCGAATAACTGCTAGACGAATGCTGTTGGATCTTAGAGAATAAGGTACAAAAGGACAAACTGCACCCGGTCTTCCTAAATGAGGATGAGGTTTTCCTAAAAAATTTTTAACCCACTCTAAAATTTGAATGAAGTAGGGAAGGTCTTCGTTTTCCTGAAGTTGTTCAATTTCAATAGGTGTATAGAGTTGCATTCGCTTAAGTCAGGTCTAGTAATTGTTGAATTCTTAATTCCAAGCTATTGGATGATGCTATCTGATAGCTAAATTGATTTTTATCGAAAAAATCAGCCTTGATGATGTTGCATTTTTAGCTGATTTGTATTTCTTACCAGATAAAAATTGTTTTAATACCTTGTGCAATTCAATTTAAAGAAATGCACATAATCGAAAATATTATTTCAGGATCAAGAAATTTTTCCTGAGCATTATTTGTAGTTTTGTAGTTAGTATATATGTTTTTTTGACCCTATCCTCCTGCGTTTTTAGCACTTTTCAGCTCATAATATTTTTAACAAAAATATCATAAAGTTAATATCTTAATGTTTAGTTTTATTGTAAAAATTTAGTATAGATTTTTAATTACTGACAGTATGTAGCGTAAATTATCAGTATTATCACTTTGACAAGTAAAGTATTCAAGTAAAGATTTGAATGTTGTTAGAAGCACAGATAATGTCGGCTTCTCAAGCCTTATCATTACGAATGATGCAGCAAAATAGAGACGCAGAGAGTTTTGAAAAACAAGTAATTATCTAAACTTGATACAAACTTGGAATATGTATATATACTTTTTTAGTAGTATAATAAAATACAATAAATTTGATTTATCTATCTATCTTTAAGCAGACCTTGAAGAAAAATTAATACAAAATAAATTTAGAAGTGCGATCGTCTAGTATTAAACAGCCGAGAATGATGTTATTAACCTCAGGCAAAAAAAAGAAATGTCAAGAGTTGAATTTTTTCTGCGAGTAGGTTTATTATTCCAATAAGTTCAAGTTATATTAGCACTTTGATTTGATTTGTAAAGTTATTCATCAACTCAGTAAATGGGCAACGGTTCGGCTCCGCTCACCGTCCCAAGGCAATAGGAAAAGTGTTAAAAGTATTAATTGACTTTTCACTATTACCTCTTTCCTTAGATGTAAGCTATTGATTAAAAATTAATTTCTTGAACAAGATTTAACCCAACTTAAAAGGGCTAGTTATTTCTCAACAAATTCTCTTACTACTGCCATAGCATTAGGAGGGATTTCAGTAATTAGCCGAAATGGAAATGCCGGAGTTGATGTAAAGTTTACATAATCTGATGTTAGGAAGACAGCGTAGTTTTTAGCTTCTGGAGTCAGTTGTGCAGCAAACGATAAAGTTAATGCTTTAACTAACTTACGAACATCAGCCGCTTGGCCATTAACAACTTCACCGCCACTAATAGGGGTATTTGGTTTTCCGATTTGATCCTGAGTGGTACTTGGGTCTTTGACGCTCAAATGAGTACCTCCAACTACGCCAACTAACCATTTGGGGGATGGGATTTTATCAAATCCGATAATTTGTTCAGTTAAAGCTGGGGTGGTTTTATCTGCTGAACTTGCTAACACCAGGGTAGGAACTTGCACCTTGGTTAACCCAGTTTCACCAAATATCAGAGAAGTTGTAGGATTGAGAGCGATCGCTCCTTTAATCCTGTTATCTCGCAATTGATAGCTATTTTCTGGCAGTTCTTGAGCGATACACTGCATACCTTCTCCCAAACTCAAGATAGCCAAGTTCTTTTTGCAGCGCTGTTTGAGACGTTCTAGTTGTAATTCTGCGCCAGCAATTGCTAATGCTGTACCACCACCATAAGAATAGCCAACAACCATCGCGTTCTGGGTCGCAAGTTTACCAGCAAGGGGGTTATTAGCTGTTTGGTTGAGCTTTTCTAACTCGTCGAGAACAAAACTAATATCTTGAGGACGAAGCAAAAACTCCTCAGGCTTAACAATTCTGTTTTTGCCTTCTTTGGCTGAGTCAACATTCGTCGCATTACTACCAGGATGTTCTAAAGCTGCTACTACATAACCGTGGGATGCTAAATGTTCCGCCAGATAATACAAGTCCGTGCGAATTGAACCGAAGCCATGAGAAAAGACAATTACCGGTTTGTCAGGAGTTGCAGCAGTAGACCAGTAAACATCAACTGGAATTTTGCGATTGCGCTTTTGGTCATTCAAGTCTAACTTGAGTATTTCTACTTGAGCTGTTCCTCGCTGGGAGGGGTCAGAAGGAAAAGCAACCTGGGGTGTTCTCGGCTGTGGTGTCAGCAGGTCAAGTTGAGGTGCAATTGCCAACATAAACTGCTGGGTGCGCCAAAAAGCAGTATTCAAACTCCCTGCAACCTTAAAAGCCCGTGGTACATCAATTTCTAAGCGTTTACTCGGATAAGCAGCGATAAAACTGAGTATAGAAAGACCCTCTGGTGCAGTAGAGCCTAATACCAATCCCGCCCTGAGTGCTTGTACTCCGGCTTTGTCCTCACGGGCTAAAGCCGTAGCGAGGTCATTGAGAATACTTGTACCAATCTGCGTATTAACTAATCCATTAACCGTGGTAACCTTTAACGGTAGATTCATCTTTAACGCCTCCAAAAAGAACTGGCGTTGTTCTTTAGATAATCCTTTAAAGTAAGGCTGCAAACTCCTGGGTAATTCCCCAGTCTTTGCAGCCTTTTGCAACTCAGCAAGAGAGATGGATTCTGTAAATAGACCAAAACGGACAACAACTGTGTCAGCTGCTTTTGCACAAGTATTTGTAGCGAACTGTGTCAGTGCAATGGCACACAAGAAACCGCCAAGTTTTTTCAGACTTTCCCAACTTCTAGCCATAAAAATTTTCACCTATTCATACTTACGTGAATATAGCGGATATTCGTGTATTTGACTACTTGATTTGCTGCCAAGAAATAGAAGCAGATTTTTTCCTAAAGTTGATAGCGATCGCTCCTAAGTGGGAAATATATCTCTGGGTGCGATCGCAACTCATCAAAAACATCACAAATACAAAGAATTGTACAATTCATTACAGCTAGAAATTTGAGCAAAAATCGGTGTTAATAGCCACAAAAAACCGATTGTTTCTCAACTAAGTTTAATACTGTAACAAATCTGCTTTGTCGTTAGTCATTAGTCTTTTGCTAATAACCAATGCTCCATGTTCAATGACTAACCTGTTGCAGATGCATAGTCTTATTGCTGTTGCTGCACTACCATTACTCTTCAAATTGCGCCAGTAGCACCAACACTTTTTCCTGATTTTATGCCTTACCGACTCATTTATATTTTTATTTTCCTGTTTTCGCTGAGTATTATTACATTATGGTGGCCCGTGAATGATTCTGTTTGCAATTCTGACGCTTTTTTAGCATCAAATATTACAAAATTTCAAATAAAAGCAAGTAAAGTCGTTGTTAAACCGTGGCTTGGTAAACACAAATCATACGGAATTTTTATGATTCCTGATGAATACAAACAAGCGCCCTTTTTTGTGTTAACAGTCAAAGGTGCTGGCAATTACTGTTCAAAACAATACGGTTATAGAAATAATTTTGATGATATTTTTGCTCAACCAGGAACTTATCTAGTGAAGAAATTTATTAGAACTCGGACATCTGTGCGACTTATCCTCCAAGGTTTGTACTTTCAGATCAAGGATAAAAACAATTGGACATTAACTTTTCCTGAAGCAAAAGTCGATGAGTAGGGAACAATGTTCACTGCAACATCTATAAATGAAAACTGTCGTAGTAAATAAACAGGACTTACGCAATAACTACGATTTTACGTCATTACGAGCGGAGCGAAGTAATAGCCAAAAACTCTGGGATTGCTTCCCTACACTACGTTTCGGTCGCAACGACAATATCGGTGTTGCGTAAGTCCTAATAAAGTTACTCTGTCCCGAAATTTATTAATTACTAATTACCAATTAGCTTGCTGGTTGAGTTGCTAAATCCTCATTTTTTTCTAATAAAGCAGTGGTAGCATTGACCACAATCTGTGCGGAACCCGTGAAAAACGATCGCTCAATAGTCGCTGGAACATCACTAGGTTGATGATAGTGGGGAGTACGTAAATTTGCGGTATCTGTCACCAGTACTGCACCCGCTCCTTGATACCAAAAGGGTGCATGGTCGCTGCGTAAAGTATCTGGTGTCAGCAAACCTTTGAGAGGAATTGGCAGTGTTAGAACAGTTGGCAGATAGGATTTCTGTTTATTCAGAGATGTTGGGTTAATATTCTGGGAATTTTGAAACGCACTCAATAAAGGTAAATGTTCTGTATCACCGACTACCACCAAAAAATCACCCTTGTCGCTTGGTGGAGTAACAGGCAATCCCGCAGGATATTTTTGACACCCAGGCGTGTAACAAGCATAACCTACCATATCCATAACGATCGCCCCGCCCAAATTTGCTAAGCGTGCTGTCTTGGCAACAAAAGCCTGACTACCTAAAAGCCCTGTTTCTTCTTGGTCAAAAAAAGCTAACTGTAACGTCCGTGGTGTGGGACGAGAACCAAGCAACCGCGCAACTTCCAGCATTACAGCTAAACCGCTAGCGTTATCATCAGCACCTGGAGAAGAGGCGACGGTATCGTAATGCGCTCCTACGAGAATTGTTTTAGCGGCTTTGTTAGTTCCTACACGTTCAGCAAAAATATTCACACCGTCGGAGAACTTTTCTAATTTAGGTTGCCAGCCGAATTTTTTGAGTTCATTTGTGATATATGTGCGAGTACGCGATCGCTCTGTTGTTGTGTAGCGCTGAAAATTTAAATTTTGGATATGGGCTATGAGCCTGTCAGCAGACACTTGTAAGGTACTGTCAACTTCCTGAGACTCTGGCTGTGTTTGGTGTGTTTCTGCTGGAATTCTCTGAACAATTTCTGGTGAGGGACGCTGTTCAAAAAAAGTGCTACCTCTGCTACCCACCACCGCAACTGTCATCACCACCAACAGCATCAGCCAAATCCATTTTCTCATGTCATTTATCTCTGGCTTCCAGACTTAGGGTAGCGCAAATCCTCAGTCATATCATGTTCGGGTGAAGACTTATCATTAGGACTGACGCGGAAGGGGACGCTCTGACGCGGAGAAATTTTAATAATAAGTGATTATCCGAACTTGATATCAGTTCACTTTTATCAAAAGGGAAAATTTTAAGCTACAGATTGACCCTTATGGCACAACCTCATGTTGAGTCTTATTGCAATGGTCTTTGCAAATGTGAATAAGAGAAAAAAATTGTAGCCATTCGACGATTATTAATTCAAGGCAGATATTTACTTATGATTAAATACCTTTATATCTTATTTTAGTACAAAAGAACTAATTCCTTAGAGTAAACATCAAGTTTGACAACTTGTCTTTTGACAGCGATCGCAACTTCACTTACAGTGCCCCACTAGAGGAGTGCTAAGTACTGAGTACTGAGCAAAGAGAAAGAAAAAACAACTTCTTCTTAATTCTTCAAAATCTTTATTTTGACACTCAGGATTCATGACTCAGAACTCAGGACTTTTCTTATGGTAGATTTATTGCTTGTTGCAATCTTGGGGTTCCTGGGTAGTTTTGGGCATTGCTTTGGCATGTGTGGCCCCCTAACAGTGGCGTTTTCCCTGTCTCATCAGCAAAAAATTCCACAAACAACTTCCCGTGGACGGACATCAACCTTAGAAAAGTCCGACACTTGGCAACAGCAATTAAAGTTTCATATTCTGCTAAATCTGGGACGCATGTTGAGCTATGCTCTAGTCGGTGCCGGCATTGGGGCGCTGGGTTCGGTATTGCTGCAAGGTGGACAACTAGCAGGTATTGGCAGTGATTTCCGGCGCTGGATGGCAATTATAACTGGTGTGATGCTCATCTGGTTTGGCTTAGGACAAGTAAAACCAGATTTGCTACCACGCATTCCCGTGCTACATCCTCTATTAAAGGGCAGTTTACACGATCGCCTCAACACCGGAATGGTCAAACTTTCTTTAAAAACCAAATGGTGGACGCCATTACTTTTAGGAATGACTTGGGGTTTAATGCCCTGTGGTTTCCTGTATGCTGCTCAAATTAAAGCTGCTGAAACTGGCAATTTATGGATGGGTACAGCAACTATGCTGGCTTTTGGCTTGGGAACCTTGCCCACTATGTTAGGTGTAGGCGTCTCCACGTCTTTGATAAGTAAAGACAGGCGCAGTCAGTTGTTTCGATTGGGCGGCTGGGTAACCCTCACCATCGGCGCCATCACCTTGCTGCGGACTGGTGACACAATGGTAGATTACACGGGACATGCCGCTTTATTGTGTTTAATCTTGGCGTTAGTTGCCCGTCCTATTAGTGGCTTGTGGGCGTCACCACTGCGTTACCGCCGTGCCTTAGGTGTGGGAGCTTTTGTACTTTCTGTGGTTCACACCGTCCACATGATTGAACACTCATTGCAATGGAATTTTGCCGCCTTTTCTTTCCTGCCGCCAGAATTTCAGTGGGGGATGGCTGCGGGTGCTGTAGCATTGATATTAATATCCCCCGCCGCTTTAACGAGTTGGGAATCATTGCAAAAATCTTGGGGCAAGCGTTGGCGACAGATTCATCTATTGGGTGTGCCAGCTTTGCTCTTAAGTGCTATTCATGCTGTGTTGATTGGTTCCCATTATTTGGGTTCCATACAATCAACTTGGGGAAATAAATTAGCGGCAGTACTGATGGGAATTATTACCCTCGGTGTTTTGTTAGTACGTTCGCGCTTTTTTTGGTCAAAGTTAGCCTTAGAAAAGTTTTATGTTCCCCCAACCAAATCGCGGTAAATCATTCTTAACTTCTCGCTCCATCCCAACGAGTCCAAAACAGAGATGTTACGCCAACAAAGGAATAATCAAGTATTTATTATTCCTGAATTGCTTAGCTATATCAATAACTAATCTTTCCCCTGCTGCTGCTCATAAGGTAGAAG
Source organism: Nostoc sp. CCY 9925 (assembly GCF_963920935.1). Taxonomy (NCBI): domain Bacteria; kingdom Bacillati; phylum Cyanobacteriota; class Cyanophyceae; order Nostocales; family Nostocaceae; genus Nostoc; species Nostoc sp. CCY 9925. The sequence goes on from NZ_CAWUDO010000053.1 coordinate 22,086, forward strand.
TATCTGGAGATGTTGGTGGCACCCTTCACATTGAACCAAATGATAATCCTCGTGCTGGAGAACCAAGCCAAGCCTGGTTTGCCCTTACCCGCAGAGGTGGAAAGGTAATTCCCCTGGCACAGTGTAATTGTCGCTTGGCTGTTTATGCCGAACCTTATGCAGCCGGAGAGCCAGCACTCTTAGAACCAGCTCTAAAACCTGTAGCAGTTGAGCGTTATCAAGGCATCCCAGGTGCAGAAGTTGTCTTTCCCAAAGCCGGAATTTATGAATTGCAATTGAGTGGTAAACCAGCCTCAGGGGCAAGATTTAAACCTTTTAAGTTGAAATTTGAAGTTACTGTGGCCGCTGGATCTACAGGTAATACACGAAACGTGCGAAATGTCAATGGTGATGTAGTTGACGGCGAAACTCAAAGTTTACCATTTTGGGCGATCGCTCTGCCAATTCTCGGATTTATCGCCATCTTATTTGTTGCACTACGAGGGACGAGAGGCGGTAGCGAATAAAAAAGTAGGGAGACATTTTTCTAGATGTCTTCCTTTGTTTCTATATAAGGTGATTTCTGATGAAAAAAATACCTATGTTGACGAATTTCAACTTACCTTGGCTCCCCTCGGCACGAGTCGCTCAACTCTCGACCACTCAGTTGGTTGAGCGAAGCGATGCACTGAGCCTGTCGAAGTGTCGAAACCAACGGTTATGGTAATTTTATTACTAGAATTCATCTAAAGACTCAATGACGATTGCTTCTCTAAAGGTGGAGTCCAATCATGTATTATTGCCAAGACAATCGCCCTAGAAGTTGAGTGTAATTTTTAGCGATCGCTTCTGGCACTTCAGTGAGTCCCATACCACTAAGATTGAGTTCTTTTGCACCTTCTCGCTGTGCTTTTTCAATGCGCTGCTTTACTTCTGGAAAAACCTTATCCCGTGCCATGACTAAATCCTTTCTCTAATTACCAAAATGGAGGTAAGTAGGTGGACACAATTATTTATAAGACGCATTTCGACTACGCTCAATGCTCGATCCTAGAGAAGACGAGGGTTGAGCGGAGTCGAAACCCGGCAACCTCTTTTTTAGTTTAATTTAGTCCTTCTACTTAATAGCCAGACTGTTTCTGTGTAAAAGCATATACAGGTGCTTTAACCAGAAAATCTAAGCCTAACATTCCCCCAAACACCGAGCAACGCTAGGGATAAAAATAGAGCGAACACCTATCATGTTTGGGTGAAGGCTTATCATTTAGGTTGACGCGGGGACGCGGAGAAATTGTGATTACACCTGTTCAAGTTTTACAAGCATATTGAAAATTCAGAAGGAGTGTTCCCTTCGACTTCGCTCAGGGAACACTTTGGTTAGAGAGAACTTTTTCTGATAAAAAGCGATCGCGCAAATCAACTTATGGCTTATATGTACATTCTTGAATGTGCTGATAGTAGTTACTATACGGGTAGTACAACGAACCTTGAACGGCGGCTGTGGCAACATCAACAAGGTAAGGGCGCAAACCACACGGCAAAACGGTTGCCTGTGAAGCTAGTTTTCTGTGAGTATTATCAGTCCGTGGTGGATGCTTTTGAGCGTGAGAAGCAGGTGCAAGGTTGGAGTCGAAAAAAGAAGCAAGCTCTAATTTCAGGGGATACAAATTTGTTGCATAAGTTAGCCGAATGTCAAAATGAAACTCATTACAGTAGGTTAGCTAACTTAGACACTTAGACAGTTGGGTGTGGTTCGACTCTACCCTAAACTTGCCCTTCGACTTGCTTCGACTGCGCTCAGCAACCATCGCTCAGGGCAAGCTCACCAGCCGTTCAGCACATCGCTTTGCTCAACCATCACCAGAACGCTCCCTGAGCGAAGTCGAAGGGAGCATTCACGCAAGCTGTAGCAACTTCCGCTTTCCTTGCAACACCTTCCGCTTTTACATTTCCGCGTTTTGCGCAAGCTGTAGTAACTTCCGCTTTCACGTTTCCGCGTTTTGCGCAAGCTGTAGTAACTTCCGCTTTTACATTTCCGCGTTTTGCGTAAGCTGTAGCAACTTCCGCTTTCACGTTTCGGTGTTTCGCGCAATCTGTAGCAACTTCCGCTTTCACATTATATCTATTCGTAATTCGTATAGGACTTACGCAAAATTATGAAAAAACGTAGACGCGAAGCGGCTTGCCATAGGCTACCGCAAACGAGAGGTAGCGCGGTCTTGGGGGTTTCCCCTATGAGCGACTGCCGTCACAAAGAACACAAACAAATAAGAGTTTCAGAGAGTTTTTGCGTAAGTCCTATCGTAATTACAAATTGGTATAAAGCAAATAAATTTTAGGCTTTTTCAAAAAAATCAACAATTCTACGTATGACAACTTTTTCAAAAATTGTCCACTATAGAATTATGACAAATTGAGAAAATGAGTATTAATTATGGCAAGACGAAAACGCAATTCACGTACTCTTGGCAAAGCTGAACTACGTCTAGCAAGCGTTAAATCAATTAGTCAAACTCTTGATGTCGGAGAAGGCTTAACAGTCAAAGGTTATATTGAAAAAATCGAAAGAATGCGGCAATCTCTAGAAGCATACAATACCACCCTCTCAACTATCGATATCTTACTAACCCAGCTCCTCGAAAATGAAGAAGATTTAGCAGATTATTCTGAAAAATTTTTGCGTGGTATTGCTTATAAATTTGGTAGCAATAGCCATGAATATCAGATGGCTGGGGGTACTCGGAAAAGCGATCGCAAACGTACTGCACGTCAAAGTGTGGTTTTGCCGAAGTAAGTAGGCGCTATTAAACTGAAGTATGTAAAATTTTGCAGGGGTAAGAGGAAAAGTTTTTCTTTTACCCTTGTTAATCTAACGTGAGTTCAATTACTGCGATCGCATACATCACCAACCAAAATTATTGATTTGGCTTTGGCTGGAGAGCGATCGCCATCAATTACATCAAGTGATATATGAGTAAAGGGGGTGGCAACTCCCCCAGCACATAAACTTGTTTATTTGTGTCGCTTTTGATGCCACTGCCACGCATGAGTGACAATATCTTTGATGGATGAATATTGAGGGTGCCAGCCTAAGATTGTTCTGGCTTTCTCGCTAGTACCAATGAGAATTGGGGGATCGCCAGGACGGCGTGAGCGTTCTTCAACTGGTATGCTAACTCCTGTCACCGCCTCGGCTGCTGCAATCACCTCTCTGACAGAGAAGCCGCTACCATTGCCCAAATTAAAAACTTCGCTATCGCCACCTTTTAATAAATATTCCAATCCTAAAATATGAGCATCTGCTAAGTCGTTCACATGAATATAATCACGAATACAAGTACCATCGGGCGTCGGATAATCAGTACCAAAAATTGAGATAGACTCTCGTTTCCCTAAAGCTGTCAGCAACACCAAGGGAATCAAATGGGTTTCTGGATCGTGATCCTCGCCCAGTAAACCATTAGGATTAGCACCAGCGGCATTAAAATAGCGGAAACGCACTGATTTGAAACCGTAAGCCACATCAAAATCAGCAAGAATCCGCTCTACCATCAGCTTAGTAGCCCCATAAGGATTAATCGGATTTTGGGGATGGGTTTCTGGAATCGGCACAAATTCCGGTATACCATAAGTGGCACAAGTGGAAGAAAAGACAAATTTCTTAACAGAAGCCGTCAACATGGCTTCCAACAAGGTGAGAGTCCCAAGGACGTTATTGCGGTAATATTTGGCAGGATCGCTTACCGATTCTCCCACATAGGCATAGGCAGAAAAGTGCATTACAGCGGCAATATCGTGGGTTTTGAATAAGCGATCGAGCAAAAGGCGATCGCCTGTATCCCCTACTATCAGTTCTACTTGTAAAACCTTTTCTACTAGGTCACGATGACCATATACCAAATTATCAAGAATGATAACGTTATAACCTGCTTGCTTGAGAGCAAGTACCGTATGGGAGCCAATATACCCAGCTCCCCCTGTTACCAAGATCGTAGGCTTTCTAGACAACATAGTTTTTCCTTTTAAGTTAACAACTACCCAATCAATTTAATTTACTGGTGCCACATTACTCTTCTGGAAATTTATAAATAATAGACGCAGTGTCAAAAAATTGCACTAAAATCACTACGACGGTAGTCTTTCGGTGTGAGGTTTGAGGTATTTGAAGTCAAATGGTGCAATTACAATTTGACGATAAAATAAATCCATTTCCCGAAACCTCTAGGCTAAACTCTTACGGGTTAGCCAGTTGACACCAGTCGTTCATAGGGAGATAGTTCAACAGACTGCCTCCACAAGAATATACTGGTAGCTTTATGTCGGGAAAACCTTTCGGCAGTTCCTTGGAGGGGAGCCATGACTTTGCTGGGCAATGCCCAAGTAAAAAAAGTGGCGCAAAAACCCCAATCAAATTGGACTGCCTCACCACCGCACTGGCTCACCGCACCAGAAAATTTGAGAGTTAATCTATGTTTCTATTGCTAAGCCGGGTACTGCTGTGGCTGCTGATTGGCACTATCGTATATTCGCTGTTCCAGCGATTTTATCCTTCTGGAACCTTTGTAGGGCGATTAATATTAGTCGTTATGTTGGTAATCGTTGCCCTATCGTTTCTCAACCCCAATGAACCAGCTGTGGCCTCGTTGTGGAGGATGATGTCTTTTCCGCTCAAGCCTCTGGGAGCCTCTGTCTTAATGATGATTTTTGCAGCTCAGAGAATCAAAGGAGGCGGGATAGACAAACCAGGAGGATACTTAGTAGGTTGGGCACTAACGATTTTGCTGTTGGCCAGTACACCAGCAGTCGCCTATTTTCTTTATAGAGCGCCTTTAGGAGCAGCTACTGTATCAACATCTGAAACACTAGTAGCTTTAGGACAACAAACCACCGCAGCAACCATTTCAGATGTGACGGGGAATAACATTCTTTCTTATAATTTGAGAGTGCCTCCCTACCTATTGCAGGGAAATCCTCAAGATATTCGGACACGTGGTTTACGACTTGAAGACTTTGTACCTAATGCGGAAACCCTGCAATTGACAACGAGAACTTGGGAAAGTTATCTCAGTGAAATTTACAGGTTCTTGCGTGTTCAGCGGTAAGAAAGTAAAAAAGAAATACTCAAAAGGCCGCAACCCACTCCCTAGTACTGCTACCCTTTAGGGAACGCAGTACTAGTGAGTTGATTAATTTAGGCTGTGATTGCCGCCAAGCAATATTTCCTCAGCTGCCTTCTGGGACTAGCGGTTAATTTAGGATGATAAAGTTGCAAAATTGCTTTAATGGCAAAATCTCGAAGACTCGCTAAACTTGGTGCTTACCTTCGACCCCATTGGCGGGAAGCCTCTTTGGGCATTCTCGCTCTGTTGTCTGTTAATGCCCTTGGCGTTTATATCCCTTGGTTGATTCGTGCTGGTGTTGACAGACTATCAACTACCTTCAATTGGGATCAAATACTACATTACGTAGTTATTATTGTATTGCTCAGTTCAGCAATGTGGCTAATGCGTATGGCTTCACGCATTTGGCTATTTGGGGTAGGGCGTCAAGTGGAATTTGACCTCAAACAACGGATTTTTGAACACTTACTAAAGCTCGAACCGTCTTATTTTGCCAGTAATACTGCTGGTGATTTGATTAGTCGGGCTACCAGTGATGTGGACAATATCAAGCGGTTGCTGGGTTTTGCCGTCTTGAGTTTGGCAAATACAGTTTTTGCCTACGCTTTGACACTGCCAGTAATGCTGGCGATTAGTGTGGATCTCACACTAGCCTCCTTGGCAGTGTACCCTTTTATGTTCTTGTTGGTAAGTTTGTTTAGCGATCGCTTACGCAAACAACAAGCAGCAGTCCAAGAGCAACTCTCTGATATCAGCGAACTCATCCAAGAAGATATCAGTGGGATTGCTCTAATTAAAATCTATGCCCAAGAAGCCAACGAGCGTCGAGCTTTTGCCAAGAAAAATCAGCAACTATTGGCTGCTAATTTGGAACTGGCAAAAAGCCGAAATACGCTTTTTCCTTTAATTGGCGGTCTAGCTAATGTCAGTTCGCTGGTAATTATTTGGCTAGGTGCGGCACGGATGTCTTCTGGAACGCTTCAAGTTGGGGACTTTTTAGCACTCTTAATTTATGTAGAGCGTTTAGTATTCCCCACTACCCTTTTAGGGTTCACAATTAGCACCTATCAACGGGGTGAAGTTAGTATCGATAGGCTTGAATCTATTCTCAGTGTCACACCGAAAATTCAAGACACAGCCGATGCGGTACATCTAACAATGAATGAACTAAAAGGAGAAGTAACGGCGAAAAATCTCAGCTACAGTTATCCTGGTTCCACTACTCCAGCATTAGAAAATATTAACTTTACCATTGCTCCGGGGGAAACAGTGGCAATTGTTGGGGCAATTGGTTCGGGAAAATCTACTTTGGCCAATGCTTTGCCACGTTTGCTGGATATTGAACCAGAACAATTGTTTTTAGATGGGCACGATATTACTAAGATAGCCTTGGGAGATTTACGAAGTGCGATCGGCTACGTCCCCCAAGATAGTTTTCTTTTTAGCACCACAATCAAAAATAATATCCGCTACGGTGACCCAGTTAGCGAACAAGAAACGGTAGAGTTGGTAGCAAAATTGGCTCAAATTGACGCAGAAATTAATAATTTTCCCCAGCAATACGAAACTATCGTTGGCGAACGCGGGATTACTCTTTCTGGCGGTCAACGCCAACGTACTGCTTTAGCTAGAGCTATGCTGGTCGATGCACCAGTATTAATTTTAGATGATGCCCTCTCCAGTGTAGATAATCAAACAGCTACACAAATTCTCAAAAATCTATCCGGCGGTACACAGAAAAAAACAGTAATTTTTATTACTCATCAATTATCTGCTGCTGCTGCTGCTGACCGAATTTTTGTGATGGAAAAGGGGAAAATTGTGCAGATGGGAAATCACTTAGAACTGGTACAACAACAGGGACTTTACAGAAGTTTGTGGAGCCAGCATCAAGTTGAGGAATTACTCCATTGAAGAAGAATACAGAATTCAGAATTCAGAATTCAGAATCAATTAGTAGTGGCTGTTGACTGTTAATAGTTAACAGCCAACAGCCTGGGTCAGTAAGATTTCACTTTCTCATTTAGGGCTGCTATATGTATATTTATTCCTATTCACCCTACTTTAGATTCATTTTTATAGTTTAGTTGTATCGTCAGCAGTCGTTGGAACGATGATTGATTAGCGATCGCCTCTTAAATCTCAATACATAGTAATTATTAATACACTAAATACTCGCATACTGCGATCGCTACTGAGACTTTACATAACTTTATAAAGTTAAGATGATTTATCGTTATTATCACGTTAGTTTCTGAAAGTAGGTGGGTAGTATAAATTACCGAAAAACCTAATTTTCCATATAGCTATGTTCAAAACTAAATTATCAGAATTCCGTGCTACAGAGGAATTTTATACCTTCAAGGTAGTCGATCGCCATATTGCAGCGATCGCAGCTCTCATATTAATTAGCTTGCTGAGTTCGTGGAGTGGAACGCCTGCTGTTCGCGCCATCTCTAATTTTTGGGAAGGCTTTATCTGGGGAATATCAGATCCAGTCATGAACTCAAAATGTTTAGTTGGTATTATTGCTATTGGTTTACTATCAGCTATATTTATTCGTAACGCTTTGATAGTTGGATATTTTGTCTTAGCAGTAATTTTGGGCACTATAATTCATTTATTTCAAATAAATATACCGGAGATAGAAATAGCCATAAGTATTTCTACTATTTTATTAGGCACAATGCTAATCAACGCAAATCATGTAAACTTTGTGTTACTTGCTCTGGGAAGTATTAGTGTTGGTCTATTTCAGGGTTACATTCACGGACAATCGATTACTGGTACAGGAATAATACCTTTGGTTGCGTACATACTAGGTATAACCTTAACTCAGTTTGCAGTTACCATGAGTGTTAGAGAAATTGGTAATGCGATGGGTATGGGCGAAATCAACCGAATTGTACCCCGGAAAATTAGTATTATTGGCTTTTGTTTGTGCGCGATCGCTATCGTATTTTTGAGCAATTCGATTATCTAAATCAAGTATTTTAGTTCAAGAAAATACAGTCATTGGTAGGGATGCATAGCTAACTGTGTGTCCCCGCCATCTGTTCCTACAACTAGTAGAACTAATTAAGATTTATTGGCAAATACATACATAGTTGTTCTCAAAGTGCATCGCTTTTGGAGCCAGGAAAATTTAGACTAATCGATTTTGCCAGCAATGGCGATCGGCATAAATAAAACGAATAGAATTACAGCAGATTCCAACTTTGTGAGGTACAGATAATTGTAAGGGCGAACGCAATACTTGTCGGTTAAGGGGAAAAGGGGAAAGAAAAAACCTTTAACCTTTACCCGGTTGGTGAGCTTGTCGAACCATTAACCTTTTCCCCAAATCCAATGCCGAGTTAAAAATGCACAAAGCGAGCAGTATTGAGGGCGAACGGGTTCTGCTTTAACGGTACGCCCCTACATGTGTACTTCATGTACCTGAAAAAGGCTGTAATATTCCTACCAAGCTCCTCTTAGTCTGTACTGAAAGTGAAAGGTAAATTGCAATTCTCACAACGGAGAATTGGTACTTAGAAAAATCCTGATTTACCGTCTTTACTCGATTGTTTGACGAAATGTTAAACAACGAAGGTATAATTACTTAAACTTAATAAGACTATAAACTTAGCCTTATTAAAAATATTGATTGTAACTGTACATTGACTCGATCTTGGTAAAATTCATAAGGAGATAATATGTGTATTAATTAAAACTAGAAAAACAATAAGTATTTTTCTGCATTGTTAATTATTTTAGATATTTAATCAACAAGATTGATTAAAAATTGCAATTTATTAAGTACTTATAGGATTCCTATCTGATTTTTGAAAAAACTAGCCCTAAAGTCCAAAAACCTGATTACCTATTCTTAGTTCCCATTGCCTACTTCAACAGATAAATTCAAAAATCAAAGCGGATTATCATATAAGCACTTAAACACAACATTAGATAGATGCATCAAACAACAAAATCAGACATAGTGTCGGAACAATAGTGTTATCTAATGTTTGTACTGAAATTAATTATTTCAATTGAAATTAGGAATTTTACTAATATGCTCTCTCAAAATTAGGGTGGTAAACAAATGATTGCAACAGGAGTTGAAGTAAAAATAAATCGCTTGGAATCTATTGTGGAACAAATTGGAGAAGCAGTGCTTTCTACGACAGAGACAATCGAACGTCTCGCGGAAAGATTGGAGACTGTCAGCACACAACTCGAAGCACAAGGACAGCAGGTGCAGCAACAAGGCTATCAAATTGTTGCTTTATGTGACGCGGTACAAACTCTGGCTGAATCTCAGCAAAATTCCCTGCAAAAACTCAACGATCTGACACAAACTCTAGATAGATTTATGTATTTAATTAAAGGAGATACTGATTAAAAAGATAAAAATGAAAGACAACAGGGAAACTTCCGCCACCCACAAAGGGTAGCTAGTCTCGTGGGCGGTTTTCCTGACTTGAGAGAACTAAGGAAATTGCGAATTGTTTTGACTTAAATATTTATTTTTACTTTTGCCTTTTGCCTTTCGCCTTTCGCCTTTCGCCTTTCGCCTTTTCTCAAACTCTCAACTGAGTTACGGCGATATTGCCGGAAAAACATACATCCACATCGCTACCAGGAGTGCGATCGCGTTTGCCATACTCTCCAACATAATAAAAATCATTACCCTCAATACGATAATTCACGGGCAAAGGTTTGACACAGGGTTGGCAAAACACCACCTCAGGATCTGCTTCTCCTGGTTGCAGATGTGGCAAATTTACATTCCAAAAACATCCAGGTTCGAGGGGACGCTTGAGTAAGTCGCCTAAAACTTCAGCTGTCAATTTAGCAGCCACATCCCAATCAAAATTTTGCTTGGCTTTGCGATAGTGAGAAATGGCAATTCCTGGAATACCGTGCATTGCAGCTTCTCGCACAGCAGCAACCGTCCCAGAAATGTAGACATCAACTCCTAAGTTACCGCCAGCGTTGATACCTGAGAGAACAAATTTGACATCTGCGGTGATTTGTGTTATTGCAATTCTCACACAATCAGCGGGAGTGCCGGCGATCGCATACTCAGTTTCAGAACGTCGTTGCAGGTTGATGGCACGAGTGGTGGTGACTTGATGTCCACAACCAGACAGATGATCCACAGGAGCCGCAACAATAGCATTTTTGCCGTTTACAGCTTTGACCAGCGCTCGGATGCCAGGGGCGTCAATCCCGTCATCGTTAGTAAGAATTATAGTCATGTATTTATTTATATTGATACAAATTTAACTTATAGCAGTTGAAGCATAGTTTAGGAGATAAACTGCTCGTAAAATCCCAATATCAATATATCAATAGACTTTCTTTGCCTATTGCCGATTGCCTATTCCCTGCCATAGGCAAGAGGCAACGCCAAAAATTATTTTTACAGTCTAAAATATCAAAAAAATGCAGATATCACCGTTCATCGGTGTACCAGCAAAGGCTACTTGCAGATATGAAAAAAATATCGTATATTCTACCAAAAATATTCATAATACGATATCATTTCTAGATGGTTTGCAAATTCCGCCCTCATCATTTGGGTTAATTCCCACAAGGGCGGTATTTCTTGTAACTAGTAAGTGTGTCAGCATCAAGGTTAATGCTTGTAGCCCCACTCATAACAAATTTGTGCAATAAAAAAATCCTGTAAAATATATATCTGCTGGTAGCAGCAGAAACTTCCTGTTGGAGAAAACTGAGAGCCAGGTGATTTTCACAACGGTTCTATAGTATTTTTGGTGCAAGGCAGTCTTAGAGTTAATACGATGAAACAGCTCCTCAAACAATTATTTAGCAATAAAAAACATTTTGTGCGGCTAATCTTACCATTAGTTACCGTTATTTTAGCAGCGTCCCTGTTTAGCGCACCTGCTTTAGCCACGGGTGTGTATCAAATACCCAACCTCACTTCAGGGAATGACACCTGGGTTTTAGATCAAGGTGAAGTCATCAGTCGTGTGAATGAAGGTAAGATTAGCAGCACTTTCGAGGATTTGGCAAAGGAAACTGGCAATGAAGTTAGAATAGTTACTATTCGCCACTTTGACTACGGGGAAACACCAGAAAGTTTTATTAAAGAACTGTTTGAAAAATGGTTCCCTACAAAAGAAGCCCAAGCTAATCAAACTTTATTGGTTCTTGACACAGCGACCAACGGTAGCGCTATTATTACTGGCGATCGCGTTAAATCTTTGCTCACAGACTCTATTGCCGAGAGTGTAGCTAATGAAACCCTAAGTACGCCGTTACGTAAAGGCAACAAATACAACCAAGCATTTATCGATACTAGCGATCGCCTCGTCGCCGTCCTTTCAGGCAAACCCGATCCAGGACCACCGCAAATTGCTGATGATGTCCAGGTAGAAGGTACCTTCAAGAACGCAGAAGAAACTAAAGCTGTCCAAGGTAGTGCTACTGCTTGGGTAATAGGATTGTTAATTGCCGCCACCGTTATTCCAATGGCAACTTACTACATCTACCAGATAAATCAGCCATCATCTGATGGGTAATGAAAGAGTTAGGAGTTAAGAGTTAGGAGTTAAGAATTTTGAGTTTTGAGTCTTGAATTTCTAACTTTCAACTCCTTACTCATCACTGTTAACTTTCAACTCCTCACTATTAACTCCTCACTCCTCATTCCTGACTTTAGTCTTGAACATACTCTTGTTCTGTGACTAAAGCGACTTCAGCCCGGACAAATTCTCGACCTAAATAAGCTGCATGATTTAATTGAGTGACTGGAATGGGCTGAGTTTCCTCAAAGATTTTTACGCAAAGTTCTTTGGCTGTCCTGCCACTAAAAACTGTGGTATGAGTTCGTTCTACCTTTTCTCGCGCAGGGATTACCTTTCCGGTTTCTGGATCGACTGCTAAACCGCGCTCATCAATCACATTTGTAAAATGCTTGGCATAAATTAACCCTGCGTCTCTATCCAAGTAAATGATGAAATATCCACCGGGATCGAGGTCAATATGACGCCGAGAAAGTTGATCGTCAATTGCTGCTAAATCTTTAACCATTAAATCCGTAAGCATTATCAAAAGCAAATTTTTTCTTAATGAGCTTTTACACTCTATCTCAAGTGTAATTCGTCATTTACCCTCTGAGTTGTAGGTGGTGAGTAGGGAGTAGTACCAATTTACGAAAATTCTGATACAAATGATTAGTCTTTAAATTCTTTCCCCCTGCTCCCTGCTCCCTGCCCCTCTGCTGCCTATTTGTATCGATTTTAAAGTGAAATGGTATAAGGAATAGGGAGTGGGGAGGTGGGGAGACAACTTGCAATAAATCTTTTACCTTGTCCCCAATTCACTTGTCCTCTTTTCATGCTTGGTGGGTTAGAAAGTTGATTAGTGCTGACTTTGTATGATTTAAGAATCTTGCCGATTACTAAATGGCAACTCTGCATTAATCGCCTCAATCTCTTGCTGTTCGAGTTGATTTACTTCTTTGATATAGGGGCGCAAAATTTGCCCCAAGCGATTATTGTAAAAGCGGTGCAGACTGTGATTGGGCATAGCGGGGAAACCGCGCCGTTTTTTATGGCGTCCACCAGCGCCAGGGTCAAAAATTTGGATATTGTTAGCGATCGCCCACTCAATCGGTGCATAATAACAAGCATCAAAATGCAGGCAATCTATTTCTTGAAAACTACCCCAATAGCGTCCATAGAGTTTGTCATCTTTAAACAAACAAAAGGACATTCCTAAAGGATGAGAATTATCTTCCTCGCTATATGCGGCAAAAAACAAAACTCGATGGCGATAATCAATCTCTAGTTGTTCAAAAAACCGCTGTGTGAGATACTTGCTACCCCACCAGCCAAATTTATCACAGGTGTCAGTATAAAACTCATACATCAAACGAAACGAAGACTGAGGAATTTGATCCCCACTCAATGGTTGCAATCGTAAACCTGCCTTTTCTACAGCTTTACGTTCCCGCTTGATATTGCGACGCTGATTGGCGTTAAATACTTGCAAGTACTCATCAAAAGTTTTAAAACCAGAATTTTCCCAAATGAAGCTGTGATGCAGCCAACTTATAAAACCATGCCGTTCCAGCACAGGACGCCATTGGGGATCGACAAAGAGAAAATGACAGCCAGAGATGCGATTCTTAGCACAAAAAGTGTCAATTTCATGCACAATTATTGCTGTAATTTCATTCTCATCTTCTCCTGGGGCAATTAAAAACCGATAACCTTCAGCGGGGGTAAACGGTGTCATTCCTAGCAGTTTAGGATAATACCGTATGCCAATGCGATCGCTTAACTCTGCCCACTGATGATCGAAGACAAATTCACCAGAACTGTGTCCTTTCAGATAAAGTGGGGCCGCGGCAATGAGTGTTCTATCCCGCCACAACGTCAAATGATTTGGCAACCAACCAGTTTTAGCCGTAGCACTGTTGGAAGTTTCGAGATTATTCAGCCATTCCCACTCTAAAAATGGTGTTTTCAGTGGCATTGCCAAAGCATTCCAGGCATTTTGAGGTACTTCGGCGATTTTGTCCGTCCAAACAACAGAATAGCGAGGCTTGAGTTGTTCCAACATTTTGTAGGTTGTTAAGGGAGTAGGGATTGTGAATTGGGCATGGGGCATGGGGCATGGGGCATTGGAAGAAGCAGGGGGGTAGGGGGCAGAGGAGAGGAATATTCTTCTCTACCCCCTACCCCCTGCCCCTCTGCCTTTTTGCCAGTCCCCAGTCCCCAGCCCCCAATCCCTTAATTAGCCTAATCTAAGAAAGCTCATCGTTGCAGCCGATAGTGCAAAAATACTTCTTGCTCAATTGTATTAACTTCTAGAAGTTGTAATTTGGGAGCTAAATGTGATGGAAACCCTTGTCCATCCACAGGTGTGGGTGCGGTACTACCGCCTAAAATCAGTGGACAAACAGTCAACCATAATTCATCAATTAAATTTAATTCCACTAAGGAAGCTACTAATTGACCGCCACCCAAAACCACCAAGCGTGTTATATGTAGAGTGGCTAGATGCTTCAAAGCTGTGGAAATGTCAATTTCTCCGGTTGGTGTTTCAAAAACCATAATCTGCTCAAATTTTGGAGGACACTCCTGTGCAGAGGTTTGGGAAGCGCTAGTTTGCTGTGTTTCTGATAGTTGTTGTAATTGCCACCCTTTTGGGGAGCCAGTGCCATTTTCGGCTTTCTCCAGTTGAGACAAGTGGCGTGGAAGTTTATTTTCGCGTCTGTTCCAGGAAGCTGCTCCCTCTGTTGTCGTAAGTAACCAGCGTTTCACTGGTTGCTTAAAAAAGCTAATTTCCGGATTGAGGTTTGCAGAATGTGTAATCACTATATGAATTGGCTGGAGGGGTTTAGCCCCTTGTGCCCGATGTTGCAATAAATTCGGATCTGATATGGTAAGTGTTGTTCCGTAAGCACCTAGAGTACCAGCACCGAATAAAACGGCATCAGAGGCAGCGATTTGTTTTTCTAAGTGTGCTTTATCAGCCCTTGAACCAAACCGAGCAGGCGATCGCCTACAATCTGCTATCTTGCCATCTGCACTCATCGCTAAAACAACTGTAGTATGAGGACGATGTTGCAGCATTCAATTACTTTCATAGTTTTTGATGTTTTGCTTTCAAGTGTGTAGGTGTAAAAAATCTATACCTACAAGCTAATGTTTGACTATTTAACTACTGTATTCATATGCAACACAAATCCCTTTTACATACACTGTATATGAGTTTTGGTATAGTACGTTTCTTTTTCTACTATAGCAATTTGTTATTTTTAAACATTGAAAATAGAGTTACGATCACATGATGAAATGTCTCATTTAGCCGATCTAAGTTGCATATCTTTGCTTTTACGGTTTGCAGATGCAAAGTGAGACAGTCGATGACTAATTCCCGCCAATCATCCTTTCGTCGAATTTTAGTAACGAGAATATTGCTTCTGTTCGTCCCAGTTTTGCTTATAGGCGAAATTGTGGCTTTGAATAAGGCACGTTCTAGCCTCTTGGCAACTGCCCGTCAAAATTTAACAGAAAGCGCTATTAGTAAAGGGGAGAAAACTGTAGATGCGATCGCTCTATTAAAAGCCCATTTGCTGAGTGTAAGTAAAACAACAGTAATCCCGTCGAGTTTGCCCATAGAAGAAGAAATTCTCAAGCAGTTAAGGCAAGAACTTCCAGCAAGTATTGAGTGTATCCAATTAACAAACCTCCTCAGTCAGAAAATAATTGCTAGTGATTGTGGCGATGCAGTAATTGGAGAATTAAAATTGCCTTTGCCTAGTGACGGAGTTGATGTCAAAGCAGTCTTTCCGCCAAAGTCAGGAATGACTGG
This sequence comes from Nostoc sp. CCY 9925, assembly GCF_963920935.1. NCBI lineage: Bacteria > Bacillati > Cyanobacteriota > Cyanophyceae > Nostocales > Nostocaceae > Nostoc > Nostoc sp. CCY 9925. The sequence goes on from NZ_CAWUDO010000053.1 coordinate 37,526, forward strand.
TAAAAGAAACAGCCAAAATCAGCTGCAATTAGTCTTATCTGCGCCAGTCTACGATCGCCGACAAAATTTAGTTTACAGTTTAAGTATTAAGTCAGCACTGTACCAAAAAACTACAAATCGGCCGGGATCGCTCACAGGTGCTATGGTAGTGATTGCTGAAGATGGCACTATTTTGGCGCATCCATTAACAGGTTGGGTAGGAAGTAATATCGAAGAGCATCCAAATGCTTCCCAATTCAAAAGCATAATCAAAAATGCAATTAGTGGACGAAAAGATTCAATCAATTTATCTTTTGAACAACAAGAATTAGTCGCTGGCTACACAGCGATCGCCAATCCTCTCAGCCAGCAACAGCAGCAAAAATGGATTATCTTAGCTGTTACTACAGTTGATAATGCCCTTTTTGGTTTAGAAGAAATCAAACTCATCCTCATTGTTTTAACAGTTGGTTTAATTGGTGCAAGTTTATTAGCATCCCTATATCTAGCTCCTTACTTGGCAAGTCCAGTAGAAGAATTGCGAGACTACGCTCTGAATATTCACTCTCACCACGCTGCACAACCAGTTCCCCGTAACTTCAAAATCCGAGAATTCGATCAACTAGCCCAAGCACTAGACCAAATGGTACAACGGCTCAAAGCTGGGGCAGAAGAACTAGAAATGGCTTGGAAAGAAGCAAAAAGTGCTAACCAAGTTAAAAGTCAGTTTTTGGCTACAACTTCCCATGAGTTGAGAAACCCTTTGAATATTATTATTAACTGTATTCGCTTGGTTGCAGATGGCTTATGTGATGACCGAGAAGAAGAAGTAGAGTTTCTCAAACGTGCAGATGAAACAGCTATTCACTTGCTAGGAATTATTAATGATTTACTTGATATTTCTAAAATTGAAGCAGGTAAGCTTTCAGTAGTCACAGCACCTCTTGACCTCCGACAAATATTGCTAGAGGTGATCAATTTACAATCAGTTAATGTTCAACAAAAAGGCTTGCAATTGAAATGTGAGTTAGGTACTGAACCGATACCAATTAACGCAGACGCCGCAAAACTCAAGCAGGTGTTAATTAATGTTATCGGTAACGCTACTAAGTTCACTGACGCTGGCAGCATTACCATTACTACAGAAATTGAATATGGTAATGGGAAATCTCAGGCAGTCGTCATAGTCAAAGATACAGGTATAGGTATCGATCCGGCTCAACAGCACAAATTATTTCGCCCCTTTGTAATGGTGAATGGCGCAACCACACGTCAGTATGAAGGTACTGGACTGGGACTGGCAATTTCACGGAACTTAATCGAACTCATGGGAGGTAGCATCACTCTTGAGAGTGTAGGACTTCATCAAGGTACGACAGTCAAGATTAGCTTACCTTTGATTGATATCTCCCTGTTACCTATTGCTAAGAAACAAGGAAATGTAGGGGATCTTGGATTCTCCTCTGGGAATGAAGGGGTAAAAGTAAGCCGTCAGCCTATCCCACAGGAGTCTGGGAGAAGCCAGACTATGGGAATCAGCAAATCTGAGAAAGCAGGGGTAGACAAGAATAAATCTCCCAAGCTTCAGCAGTTACCTGGTAAGGAGATTTATCAAATTAGTCTTTCGCCCCAGCAAACTATTCTGCTAAGTCTTCCAAAAGGAGGGGTTTATGCAAATGGGACATCTCAAAGGTAAGACCATTTTGGATTATGGTTCATTTGCTAAGAAAAACAGGTTTGCCACCTTCCCTAAGAGATACTGTTAAAGCAGCAAGAATTTCTACTAACTGTGTGCCGACCCAGCCAGAGGAAACCTCTGGGGGACTATTGTTAAGAATAGAGACAACAAAGCGATCGCAAACTCTCTGCAATGGTTCTCCTAGTTCTAATTCCAGCATCACCTGACTTTGATTTACAGGAATAAATTGATTGCCGTGTTGTTCAAACTCCCCATGTAGCAGGGTTAGAGGTGACGATCGCGACATTTCATCAAAAATCAAGCTGCCAAGGCTGCCTACAATCCCCAACCGTCGCTGCTTATCGGGATTTAGCCAGCACAAATGAATATAAGCTTGAAAGTTATCTGGGTATGTCAGTGTTAACCACACTAAGTCAGCCAAACCTTGGGATGGGGAGTGGGTAGAGACGCGATTAATCGCGTCTGTGGGGAGTGGGGAGTGAGTCAGTTCCCTACTCCCTTCTCCTTGTAGCCACACCGTACCCGTTGCCTGTACTTTCACAGGAGACTGACCCAGCCATGTGTTAAAAATAGCAATGTCGTGAATGGCTAAGTCCCACAGTGCATCAACATCTTGCCGCACAGGCCCTAAATGGGTACGGGTGGCGTAACCATAGCGGAGATCCCCTAATTTACCTGCTTTAACTACAGTTTGCCCCCGCTCAACTGCCGGATGAAATAAATAGGTGTGGTCAACCATGAGTATTAAATGATGCTGCTCTGCTAACTGGCAAAGTTCCCGACATTGTGCTGGGTCGAGAGTTAGGGGTTTTTCTGCCAAAACATCGTATCCCTGTTGGAGAGCATTTTGAATTAAAGCATAGTGAGTATTAGCGGGAGTTGCGATCGCAACTGCTGTCAGCCCTAGCACTTGCTTTAAATCCTGCCACTGTGTTGTTAATACTACATTTTCATCTAAGCTAAACTGCTGTTTTACCGCCGCTAATCGTTCTGGATGGGGGTCTACTACAGCAACAACACTTGCCTGAGGATGTGCTAAAAAATTCCTTAATAAATGCACTCCCCAACGGCCAACTCCGATGACAGCGATTTTAATTTGGTTTGTCATTTGTTATTTGTTATTTGTCATTGGTCATTGGTCATTGGTCATTAGTCATTGGTCATTGGCAAAGAACAAGGGACAACTGATACCAATTCAAAATTCAAAATTCAAAATTAAGAAATCCTTGTTTTACAAGGGTTTCTAGATTTGGATCTGTTTCAAACTTTTAGTGAATTGGTATGATTAATGACAACTCAACTAATGACTAATGACAATCAACTGATTATCAGTTTATTTGCAATCTTTTGAGTTCAGGGTTTTTGCTGATTAGCAATTGCTAAAAAAGCAACTTTAGCTGCGGCTTGTTCGGCGGTTTTGATTGAGCGCCCTTTACCTTGTCCGAGCATATTTCCGTGTAGCCAGACTTCAGCAAGGAAACGTTCTTGATTGTGGTGTGGTTGATTAACCTCCACAACCCGATACTCTGGTAAAACTTTAAATTGTGCCTGTGTCCATTCTTGTAGAGCAGCTTTGTAATTAAGTCTAGCTGGGTCGAGGCGAATTTCTGTTGCTAGTTGTAGAAAGTGGGGATCTAGCCAAGGACGAATTAATTCTAGATTTTGAGTACTTAAGTAAAGCGCACCCAGAACTGCTTCAAAAGCATCTGCTAGTCGTGACTCTTGACCAACTTTATCAGCCGTAGCACTGCCAGCAACTAGTAAATATAGCTCTAAACCATATTCTCTAGCTAATTGGGCGAGAATGCGATCGCTCACCAATACCGAACGAATTGCCGCAAAATCCCCTACTGGACAATCTGGGTAATTTTCCCACAACACAACAGCTGACACTAACCGTACCACTGCATCGCCAACAAACTCTAACTGTTCATAATTTGCTGAGTCAGAAACAGTAGGATGGGTTAGCGCTAAGTCCAATAGTTGCCATTTAATTGGTGCTTGTGCTGGCAAACCAAATTTTTTGACTAAGCTTTCGAGTTGTCGTTGACGGCGTGGATAAACTAGGGTCATCAGTTCTTAGTCAAGAGTGATTAGTGATTAGTTATTGCTCATTGATAAATCAAGAGAAAATCCGTAATCAGTAGGGTAATGTCCAGATTAATGATATTACAAGCATTTGAGATTACTTTTTTTCAAAAGTATAAATTAATCGTATATCTTGAGCGATCGAGCAGTACTACGAGTAATATTTGTAGTACGTTTTTGGTATAAGTAGACTATTAACTCAGTTTACTCAATTCCTCCATAGAAAGCGACTATCAGCAACTCCCTGACTATCGGTTTATCTCATTCGCTAGGTAGCAACGTTCTCTCTTAACAGTTTTATGAAGATAAGTAATAAAAATTTTTACTTTAATTAAGTTAACTACACGCTGGAGTTAATACAGCTTAAGTTCAGCTAATACATGATGATATTGAGTTAGAAAATCATATTTATTGATAAGTCAAAATAAATTGTTATTTAAAAAATTTTATTTTTAATTAGGACTTACGCAAAAAACCTCTCAAACTTTTATTTCTCCGTGACGCGCCAGTTGCTACCCTGCGGGAACGCTAAGAGCGAACAAGTCGGGGAACCCGCCCAACGCACTGGCTTCTCTGCGCCTCTGTGGTTCGATTTTCCGTAGCCTGTGCTTAAGTCCTGTTAATTATAAATAAGGCTTGGTTCTTAGCAACTTTTGGTGATAAGAGCAGGGGGAGCAGGGGTGGCAGACCATCAGCTAGTAGAGGCGATCGCGTTGTGAACTTTGACAAAGTGTAAAGAAGTTGCATTCTTGAAATGTAAAGAAATTATTAAATATTCTTTAACTGTCTTAACTGTCTTAACTGTCCTTGCATTTTCATTAAAAATGTAGAAGTATATTCATATCAGTTTTAAATAACTGAACTTAAAAAGCTAACTTATCACCACCTACTAAAAAGGTAAGTGTAGTTTTTTATTTGATGCAAAAAGCCAAATTAAAAGGTTAGGCAATCCACTCTAAAATTACAATTTCAGCTGAAAAAGCATGAACATATTTCAATATTTCAAAAAGGCGATCGTTTTTGCCCTGGTCGTACTTAGTTTGAGTTGGGCGCTACAAAACCCTAGTTTTGCGGCAGGTTTAGAAGGCGATTGGAAACTTACTACATTAGGCGATTCTCCTGTTCCAAAACAAGTTGAAATTACAGCCCAATTCGATCCTAGTGGAAATATAATTGCAGGCACAGTTGTTTGCAACCGATACTTTATTAATTACCAATCGACAGAGGACACAATCACACCTACAGGCTCTATAATAACTACACGTGCATATTGCGGTGATGACCGGGAATACCAATATGTAGATGCAATACAATCATTAAAGTCCTATAAAATAAGCGATGGAGAGCTAACAATTAATACCGACGCTCCAAATGCCAGGGTTTTGAAATTTGTCAAAGCTCAATAAAGTTGTGATGCTCTTGTATTAACAGCAATCAATCTTTGGTTGGGTGAGGTTCATCTTTACCCAACTTATCATCTTTGAAAATTGATCGGATTTTGGATTTTAGATTTTGGATTGTGAATCGCTTTTCAGCTTAGCAGGACTGTAATGACTTGGGAATTGTGGTTGGCTCGGTCTAAACTCCAGTTTTAAGCCTATTGCCTATTGCCTAATCGCTTAAATACATCAAAAAATAATGGAGTACAAACCGAAAAAGTTTGATACTCCATTTTGAAGGAAAGAGCAGGACATAAGCCGGGTTCTGTTCTCTTACGAGGGCAGTTATCTATCTGGGACGCCTGTTACCAGACGCCTCTAGCGGCTCTTGTTGAGCGGAACTGGTAAAAGACCAACCATAGTTCCTCTGGCCTTGCTCCCAACCGGGGTTTACCGAGCCAGCACCTCTCGATGCTGCTGGTGCGCTCTTACCGCACCTTTGCACCCTTACCAAATTTAGTTCAAAATTCTTGGTTCAAAATCCTTAATTTTGAATTTTGAATTTTGAATTTTGAATTGTTTTGGCGGTATCTTTCTGTGGCACTATCCTCACGATCGCTCGCACTGGACGTTATCCAGCAAGTTTGGTCTTTCGGGAGTCCGGACTTTCCTCAAACCAGTGACTATCACCGATCTGCAACCGCCTGCGCCTACTCTCTCCCTACATCCAGTGTAATCTTGGATGGCATACTGTGTTAAGTTGGTTGGCATTACTTCTTTTTATTCCAAGGTAGGGCGTAAGTCCAAGGTAGTTTCCTGACTGTGAAAGGACAATTGATAATGCTAATGGGAGGGAAATCAACACCAGGAGCTAAACCTACACGCACTTCAGATACTCTTAATACTAATTGTAGAGAAAATTCCAACTCCTTTCTTCTATTTATAAAGTCGTTGTACAACTTTTTTTGCCCTTTTTGTAGCCCATTGATATCAATTAGTGGTTTTTTAGCTGAGTAGGTTCCAGTTGCTTGATCGCGCTGCAAAACATCTTCTGCTGTCACTGTCTCAGAAAGTGTTTTCTTGGGGGCAATTAAGCTAGGGCTTTGGGGTACAGCTAAGTCGCGCGTTAAGTCTGGTGATTTGCGAATTACTCGGCGCGATTGTTTGCTATGTTCAACTACCAAAGAGCTATTGTCCCAGTCAACATATACGGCAATACTATCAGATTTATTCTCAACACTAATCGATAAATCTTTCAGGTCATCAATTGGATATGAGGATTTGAATTTAAAGGAAATTCCAATTTTATCGTCGAGATTTTGTTCCTTTAGCTGCTCATCGACAATTCCTTTTTTAAATTCAAATTTAATTTGGTCGTCGATGGATTCAACCATTCGGTTAAAAACATAAGAGACACCAATAATATAAATCGTCAAAACTACTAAATTCTGGTCGCTACTCCTCATAATTCCAAAATATTAACTCCCAGTGCTAATGAATGTATATTCGACTCATCGATCGCCTACAATTTTTAATCACGTTTAACTGGGACAGAGTTTTGCAGCCAGCCTCGTCGCCAAAAAAACAATACTAGACAAAGCGCGATCGCCCCCATCCCTGCCAAGCATATTGGGTAACCCCAATACCAATTCAATTCAGGCATATTATATGGTGATTTCTCGGTATTGAAATTCATACCATATATTCCGGCAACAAAAGTCAATGGAATAAAAATTGACGAAACCACTGTTAAAAATTTCATAATTTCATTCATTTTGTTACTTACCGCCGAAAGATATACATCCATTAATCCAGATGCTAGTTCTCGGTAAGTTTCCACCATATCCATGACTTGCACAGTATGGTCATAACAATCTCGCAGGTAGATTCGCACGTCTTCACTAATTAAATCACTACCATCACGAATCAAGGAATTAATTGCATCTCGCTGCGGCCAGATAGCGCGACGTAATTGCAGTAATTCTCGCCTAATTTGATAGATACTTTGTAGTGTTTGCGGAGTAGGTTTAACTATTACTTCTTCCTCTAATTCTTCGATTCGCTCACCGTAAAGTTCCAGGACTGGAAAATAGCCATCAATAATGGCATCTAACAAAGCATAAGCTAGATAATCGGCTTTTTGAGAACGAATGATGCCTTTACCTTTTTCAATTCGCGATCGCACTGGTTCAAAGCAATCATGCTCTGGTTCTTCTTGGACTGTCAGCAAATAATTTTTACCCAAAATTAAACTAACTTGTTCGCTATAAAAACCACATGTTTTTTCCTTTGGTACTACCATGCGAGCAATGAAGAGTAATTGGTCTTCATAATCCTCTGTTTTCGGACGCTCCGGTACATTGACCACATCTTCTAAAACAAGAGGATGTAAATCAAAAACTCGGCCTAATCTTTGTAATATATCTTGACTACCTAAACCTTGTACGTCTACCCAAGAAACGCTTTCCATGTCTAGATATGGAATACATTCTTCTGGAGTTGCTATTTGTTCGCGAATAAAATTCGTCTGGTTATAGTCAATCAAGAAAATTATTGGTGGTGGAGCGTCTGCATCAATAAAAATCGTTCCTGGCACAGTTCCTGGTTGGTGATGGAACTCATCTTCAAATGCCTTAGTTACTACTTTCAGGGCGCGGCGCAGTTTTCGTGCCATCAAATATTACCTAATAGTCATTAGTCATTGGTCATTGGTCATTGGTGAATGACAAAGGACATACACGTAATTTTACAAAAATTAAAAATCCCTGCTCTACCAGCAATAGAGATAACATATTGCTTCTGAATCAGCAATGGTATAAAAAACAGTTTGCCTTGGCAAGACAAACTGCTTCAAAATATTTATCTTAGGTTCAGAAGCAGAGCCACAGATGTTTCCGGCTCCGCTTCTAAATTGTGAATTCTGACATCTCTGGGTGAGCAGAGGTTAGAACATGCCGCCCATGCCGCCCATGCCGCCCATACCGCCCATACCGCCCATGCCGCCCATATCAGGGGCACCAGCAGCGGGTTTCTTTTCAGGCTTTTCAACAACGATCGCTTCGGTGGTTAAGACTAAACCAGCAATAGAGCCAGCGTTTTGTAAAGCTGAACGCACGACTTTAGCAGGGTCGATAATACCAGCAGCAATCAAATCTTCAAATTCGCCAGTAGCGGCGTTGTAGCCAATGTTAAATTCGGTATCCCGGACTCTAGAGACAACCACAGAACCTTCTGCACCGGCGTTGTCTGCTATTTGACGCAAAGGAGCTTCTAATGCCCGTTGGACAATCTCAGCTCCAATTTTTTCTTCTGCTTGCAAGCTGTTTTTAAATGCTTCTACTGTTTTGGATAGGTGAATGAGGGTCGTTCCACCACCAGGAACAATACCTTCTTCTACAGCAGCTTTTGTGGCGTTGAGGGCGTCTTCAATTCGCAATTTGCGGTCTTTGAGTTCGGTTTCTGTGGCTGCACCCACTTTAATCACTGCCACACCACCAGCTAGCTTAGCGATGCGTTCTTGCAGTTTTTCTTTATCGTAGTCAGAATCGGTTTCTTCCAACTGGCGGCGAATTTGACCAATCCGCTTTTGCACTTCTGGCTTGGTGGAACTACCAGCGACAATTGTGGTGTTTTCTTTATCGATGCTGATTTTACGAGCAGTTCCCAGGGTCTCCAAAGATGCCGTGTCTAGACTCAAGCCGATTTCTTCAGAAATCATTTGTCCATCGGTGAGAATGGCAATATCTTGGAGTAAAGCCTTGCGGCGATCGCCAAATCCAGGGGCTTTGATGGCAGCTACAGTCAGTACACCCCGCGCTTTGTTCACTACCAAAGTTGCTAAGGCGTCTCCTTCTACATCTTCAGCAATAATTAGCAAAGGCTGACCCGAACGGGCGACTTTTTCCAACACCGGCACTAAATCCTGGATGCTGCTGATTTTTTTATCAGTAATCAGGATGCGGGCGTTTTCAAATTCGACGATTTGCCGTTCGTTGTTGGTGACGAAGTAGGGAGAAATATAACCTCTGTCAATCTGCATCCCTTCAACTACTTCTAGTTCAGTCGTCAGGGATTTAGATTCTTCAACGGTAATGACACCATCTTTGGTGACTTTTTCCATTGCTTGGGCTAGCATATCACCAACTTCTTCGTCATTACCGGCTGAGACAGTGGCAACTTGAGCGATCGCACTTCCTTCCACTGGCTTAGCTATCTTGGCAATTTCTTCTACCAGGGCTTCGATAGTCTTGTCGATCCCGCGCTTTAAGCTCACCGGGTTACTACCAGCCGCAACGTTCTTAAGACCTTCCCGAATCAAAGCTTGTGCCAGAACTGTAGCAGTTGTAGTGCCATCTCCAGCGACATCTTTAGTTTTTGATGCTACTTCCTGGATGAGTCTTGCACCTGTATTTTCTAAAGGATCTTCTAATTCAATTTCCTTGGCAACAGTGATACCATCGTTGACAATTTGAGGTGCGCCAAATTTTTTCTCTAAAAGGACGTTGCGACCTTTGGGTCCCAAGGTGATTTTTACGGCATCGGCAAGGGCGTTAACACCCCTTTCTAGAGCTCGCCGCGATTCCTCGTCAAATGCAATAATTTTCGCCATGTTTTATTTCTCAAGCGCTTCCATTAGACAATTTAGCACTCACAGGACAAGAGTGCTAATGTCTCCAGCAAGTCAAGTTACAAATGGAAATGAAAAATTGATTAATATACAGGTGATGCTCATATTAGATACTGGCAGTAATGCTTGAATTGGGAGATGAACCTAGACAACTCCCTTAAGTCCCTTGGTATTGCCGAACCTAGCGGCACCGGCTGGTTGGCAGTAGTATTTACGTTCCTCTTAGCTTGGCTTGTAACCTGGCGTTTAATTCCGACAGTACGCAAATTCGCCTTGCGGGTAGGTTGGGCAGACCAACCCAACGCACGGCGGCTCAACCGAGAACCTTTGCCCAATGCAGGCGGGCTAGCTATCTACGCGGGTGTAATTGCCGCGCTGGTATTAGCCAGTCTTTTACGACCTATCGAACTCCAAAATGTGTTGGCTCAGGTGCTAACTATTCTGTTGGGGGGTTCAATATTAGTCCTTGTGGGCTTTATTGACGACCAGTTCGGTTTACCGCCCTCAGTTCGTTTGTGGGCACAAATTGTCACAGCACTCTTACTGGTAGCTAACGGTATCAGTATCAAAGTGATGTTTGGCACACCCATCGACTCGCTTCTGTCCATGTGCCTGACAGTACTATGGGTAGTAGGGATTACCAACGCCATCAATTTGATGGATGGTATGGATGGTTTGGCGGGGGGAATCAGCTTTATTACCGCCATGAGTTTGTTAGGGGTTGCAGCCCAATTTAACAACCGTGCAGCGGCAATATTGGTATTGGCAGCCTTGGGGGGTGCGGCACTGGGCTTTTTGCGCCACAACTTCCATCCCTCACGGATTATTATGGGTGATGCTGGAGCATACTTTTTTGGCTATGTCTTGGCAGCAACTAGTATTTTAGGCAGACTGCAACAAAACACGATCTATGCCCTCGTACCCACGGTTTTATTTCTGTTGTTGCCAGTGCTAGATACTACTCAAGTATTTGTACGGCGGCTATTAGCAGGAAATAACCCTCTGAGTACTCCTGGCAAAGACCACCTCCATCACAGCTTGCTGGCTTGGGGACTCTCCCAACGCCATGCAGCACTCACGTTGTGGGGAGTTACCTTGATTTGTAACTTGCTAGCGATGAGAATACAAGGTATGACTTTGGCTGTAATGTTGGCTACCGCCAGTAGTATTATTATTCTTTTGGGCTTTACTGTGTGGCAAAGAATGCGTCAACAACATTAGTACACTTTCGCGGATATAAGGAATTTTAAAAATAAAATCCTCAGTGATTAGAAATAATAATCATTGTAGAGTGTGGGAAGTCAGGGCTGACATCGGCAGCCCTGACTTCTGTTTTTGTAGAAGACGCGATAAGACACTTCCAAATCAATACGGTTCAGTTAAGGACATTTATACATTGAGGCAGGCTGTTCTTGAGCAGGGGGCAAAATATGTTTGTTGTACCCCTCGTGTACTTCATTTACGTGAAATACGCTGTAAGTTTTCTACCAAGCTTTTATTAACGTGAGTTCGATGGCTCGTGTAGTAACCACCTAATTGGCGTAAATATTGAAACCTCTCCCTGGTTTTACTACGCAAAACCGTCCCTCTCCGACTCGGAGAGGGACAGGCTTGAACTTTAGTTTAAGACAGGGAGAGGTTCGTCGAACTCACATTTTATTAATATCAAATCTAAACGCTACCTTTCTAGACAAGGTATTTTTTGCTTGTCAGGTGTGACTATTATTTGCTGAATTATATAGAATAATCTTGAATTTTATATGTTGATATATTTATTTCAGCTTACTTTAAAATCTACTATATGACTAGTATTTGATTTTTGAAATTACTTGTAGAGGCAGGGAACAGGCAATAGTGAAGAAGGGGATTAAAAGTGTACGGTTCTTTTCAGAAATCAAACCGGATTTCTATATTATTTGTAAATTTGATATCAGCAATAGTCTAAAAATAAATCATACGAAGATGAATTAAACATCAATTATTGATGAGAAATTTCTCATGATTTTTTAGTCAACAGCATGTTAATTTATTATCCGAATAAGTTGCATTTCTTAGTTTTTGTGTTGCAGTAAAAATGAATAAATTTTCTGGAATTTTCATCTTAACATCCAGTGTCAGCGTAGCTACAAGCTGTCTTATTAGACCAATTTTTGCTCTAGAAAATCAGCAACAAACTTCTCTAGAACGAACATTGCAATTAACATCTGTTTCTCAACTATCTGACGTACAACCTACAGACTGGGCATTTCAGGCTTTGCGATCGCTCATTGAAAGATATGGTTGTATTACTGGGTATCCGAACCGAAATTATCGCGGTGAACGTGCAATGACACGTTATGAATTTGCAGCTAGTTTAAACGCTTGTTTAACAGGAGTGCAAGAATTAATTGCCACTAATGACAACAGTTTAACAACTAAAGAAGATTTAGAGTTAATCCAAAAACTGCAAACAGAATTTTCCTCAGAATTAGCAACCCTACGTAGCCGGGTCGATACTTTAGAAAATAGAACGTCTCAGCTAGAAGCAAATCAATTCTCTCCGACAACAAAACTCGAAGCTGAAGCGATTTTGACTGCTGCTAGTATTTTTGGCGAAAACACTGCCGATACTGATGATAATCGAGATAACAATTCCAAATTGGATAATAATCTCATATTTGCTCAGCGTGTACGTTTAAATTTTGTGACCAGCTTCACCGGAAAAGATGAATTAAACCTCCGCTTAGAATCAGGAAATATTCCAGAATTTGACGAAAGGATTACTGGAACAACAATGACTCGTTTAGGTTTTGATGAAGATACTGGTAATGATATTGGATTGGATGAAGTTTATTATTCATTTCCTATTGGTGAGAAGTTAAAAACAACAATTGCGATCGCCGAAATGGAATTAAATGATTTTGCTGAACCAATAAACCCTTTGTCCAGTAGTGGTAGAGGTGCAGTTTCTCGTTTTGGTAGGTATAATCCGATTTTGCGGAGTATGGATGGAACAGGATTAGGGATTAACTACCAACTGAATAAAAATACTCAGCTTGCTGTTGCTTATATGGCTAATGATGCAGCCGTTTCGACGGAAAATAATGGTTTATTTAATGGTAACTTTGTTGCACTTGGACACTTGGATTTTCGACCAGTTGATAAATTAGGCATTACTTTTACTTATGTTCATAGTTACTATGCAGGAATTGGCGAAACTGGAGTTAATTTAACAGGAAGTACAGGTAGTTTAAGCGCCCGTAGTCCTTTTGGAAATGTTGCGACTAGAGCAAATTCATTTGGGTTAGAAACTAGCTGGCGAATCAATCCAAAATTTGTGATCTCTGGTTGGGTTGGTTATACAAAAGCCGAGTCAGCAGTCACAAATGATGATGCAGAAATTTTGAATTATGCTGTTAGTTTAGCCTTTCCTGATTTGGGAAATCAGGGTAATTTAGCTGGTTTAGTTTTGGGAATGCCACCCAAAGTTACTAGTAGTAGTTTAATTACTGATAGAGATACCTCTTTACATATAGAAGGTTTTTATCGTTTTCAGGTGACAGATAATATTTCGATTACACCTGGGCTATTTGTGATTACTAACCCCGAACATAACGCCAATAACGAAAGTATTTTTGTTGGGACTATTCGCACTACTTTTAAATTTTAATTCTGAGTAGGTAAGGTAGTGCGATCGCTCTTCAATAAATCATAGGACTTAGATCCCCCAACCCCCTTTTCAAGGGGGCTTTAGACGTTCCCCCCTTTTTAAGGGTGTATACACAAGTCTTCTAGAGTTGTGCCACACGCTTTTGATCCCCTCAACTCCCCTTAAAAAGGGGAGCAAAAAGTTCTCAAAGTCCTCCTTTTTAAGGAGGATTTAGGAGGATCTACGACGATTTTGGTTTTCTAGAGAGATGTAGCCATAAATCAACGTCTGTAGCTTGCTTCCCTAAAGGAAGAACTATCTTTAGTTTTAAATCTTGTTGCTTGCTTCTTGTATGGTGTGTTTACTTGGGATTTAAAGCTTCTCATTTGCCTACCCACCAACAGCAACCGCGCTACCTGTTCAGCAGCATTTGTTAACAAAGTTGAGGTTTGAGAAATCGCCTCACTCAGTTGACAAGGATGAGTCAAAATACTGTTGAAGTAATCGATACCTTGCTGGAAATTGATTTCTGCACCTTTACCAATGGTACCGACAAGTGCAATCACTGGTAAGTTATAACGTTTGGCACGCTTCGCTACTTCAGCCGGAATTTTACCGCGTGGGGTTTGAAAATCGATGCAGCCTTCCGCCGTAATCACTAAATCAGCTTTGGGAATCAGATTATCTAATTCCAAATACTGCATAACGATATCGTAGCGCGAGTATAATTTAGCTCCAATTAAAGCATGTAAACCTGTACCCAAACCCCCAGAAGCACCGCCACCAGGCATTTGTCCCACGTCGATATTTAAATCTGCCCTGATGACTGCGGCGTAGTGTTCTAGTGCAGAAGCCATTGCTTCCACAGTTGCTGCGGATGCACCTTTTTGAGGGCCGAAAACTCTAGCCACACCCTTGTCACCACACAGGACATTATGCCAGTTACAAGCAACATCAATTTGGACTTGATTTAAACGGGAATCTCGCCCAGAAAAGTCAATGCCTTTGAGTTTGATTAATTCACCACAACCCAAACCTAACTCATTGCCATTCTCATCCAACAACTTCACACCCAAAGCTTGCGCCATTCCAGCACCGCCATCATTAGTCCCAGAATCACCGCAGCCTACTAAAATGCGCTCTGCACCAGCATCTAAGGCAGCTTTAATTAACTCGCCAACCCCGTAAGTTGTTGTGATCATGGGATTTCTCATATCGGAGGGTACGAGACGCAACCCCGCCGCCGCCGCCATTTCTAACACGGCAGTTTTTTTCGTAGTTCCACCAAGGAAGCCAAAGTGAGCTTGTACTTTTTTTCCCACAGGCCCGGTTACTTCTAAGTGATGTAAAGTCCCGCCTGTGGCTGCTACCAGAGTTTTAGTGAAGCCTTCACCACCATCTACTAGGGGTGCTTTACAGATATTTACATCTGGTAAAACTCTAGTGATCCCAGTAGCTATGCAATCAGCTACTTGTTCTGCATCAAGACTTTCTTTAAATCCAGAAGGAGCGATTAAAATGTTTAGTGTCATTATTAATTTCCTGCGGCTATCTAGCCGCTTTTTTTGTCATTAAATCGGGAAATGGGCATGGGGCATTGGGCATGGGGATGAGGGAAAATAACTCAGCACTCAGAACGATAGCCCCACCCAACGCCACCAGGTGTAGTAGAACAGAACAACTAAAGCGAAGTGAACAACAATCATCACTGAACTTAGTCGGAGTAAATCTGTTGCTTTAAAGCCATCTTCTTCTGCATCTTGGTAAACCATTAGTGCTTTGGAACTGACGGGGAAGGTTAGGCAATAGTCCATACCTAAGGTACTAAGAAACAAGACAGCAACAGGATTTATATCGAGGCTGCTGGCGAGATACAGCAGGGGAGGGACTAAAGCGGCTGCTCTTGCTGTGTGGGAAGTCATATAAATGTGGGAAGTCAAACTAATGATGGTAAGTAGCACCAGAATCAGAAAGTGGGATTTGGTGCTGTCGATTTCACTGAAGCGAAAGACATGATTAATAATCCATTCTGAAGCTCCAGAACTGATTAATGCGCGTCCTAAAACCAGTGTTGCACCTACGAAAATAATGAGATTCCAAGAAACATCTTTGACTGCATCTTTCCACTTCATCACCCCAAAAGAAGGCGCGGTGAGAATCATGGCACCGATGATGGTGACGGTGGCAATTTCTAAACCATGCCATTTTTCGGTTAACCACAGCGCCAACATCAACAAGACAATCAACAATGTCTTGCGTTCTGGTACAGATAGGGGTGTTGATTGCAAGCATTCAACATCGAACTTTTGTTGCAAGGATTTTTTATCTAGAAACAACCGCATGATTACCCAGCAGGAGGCATAACTGGCAACAATTCCAAAGGGTAAGCCGTAAAGCAACCACTGGGTGAAAGATATATCTTTGTCAGAAATTTCTTCTAATAAATCTTTAGCAACTAAGTGAGAACCTGCACCAGTTAAGGAAGCAATTGTAGACACCAATATAATTGAAGGCATCAACAACGCCAAAGCGCGACGGGTACGCTGATTCTCTACGGCAATGGCGACGCTGCGAAAAATTGGGTGGGTAACAGCAGCGCGTCCAGAGGTAGAGGGAATCAAAAAGGAGAGCGGAATTAAGACTGTAGTCAGCAACCAAAATAAACTGCTGACGTTGTGCGCTTTGGCTGCTACTGCTTGAGTTAGCCTTGTGGCCAAACCAGTTTGCTTAACTGCGCCTCCCAAAATAAACGCACCTATCATTAACCAGACGACATCCGAACCCAAAGACTCAAAAAATTCTTCTTGGGAAATGCCGCCGATTAATAGCAGCATGAGTACCGAAACCAAGGCAATATAACCAGCATTAATTGAGGTCGTTGACCACAAAATTACGGTCACCGCAAACACAAATACAGTCAACCGCCCTTGTATAGATAAGCCATCTGGTAAAAATACCGTGACACCAGATATAGAAGTTAAAAATAGTGCCAATAGTAATTTTGGTTGCCAACGGCTTGATTGCCGAAAATATTGCAAAAATCTATCCAATTGCGTATTTATGGTGTTATGATTCTGATGTTTCTCATTTATTGTCATCTCTTAAATTTAGGCTCTAATTAATCTTAGATATCTCTTTTAATTAACTTGCCTCCTCATGAAAATCAAAGTATTATTGAGTGTCAATTAACTTGACCTTAAAGTAAGTTTAATCAGAACTTTATGAGAAGTGAATTAAGGAAATATGAGAACATTCTCATGAAAGTAATGCTGTATTAGTTGGTTGTAAGGCGGGTTATGAGCTATTCTCTGTATGGGAAACTCAAAGAAAATTTTGATCTCAGGAACCCTTAAATTGGAAGTTCCCAGAGTTAGAAGGAGGTAGAGCGATCGCTCACTACACTTTAAAAGCTACTAAGGATACCGTGCATTTGGGTGGTTTCTCTCATCTGCTAAACCCAGCACTGACTATTAATTCCGGCGATACAGTTGATGTAGAAACTTATACTGGTTATTACGTTTATGACAAGGCGCCACCAGAGTTTCTCACACCAGAATTTCTCGACATCTGCCAAAATCTTTTACCAGAACGCAAAGTTGCTGGAGGGCCGCATTTACTTACAGGGCCAATTTACGTGCGGGATGCAGAACCAGGGGATGTTTTAGAAGTAAAATTAGAAGCGATCGCACCTCGTTTACCTGTAGGTTTCAATGCAATTCGTACAGGTTGGGGAGCTTTACCACATCAGTTTCCTCAACCCGCTTTAAGATTCATTCCTCTGGATTTGGCAAACAATATCGCTGAATTTCCACCCGATGCTGGGATCAAAATTCCCCTCAAACCGTTTTTTGGAATTCTTGGTGTTGCTACGCCAGAAACCTCTCGAACTTCCGTTCCACCAGGTTCTTACGGCGGTAATATCGACAATCGCGAACTTCAAGCAGGCTCTCGTTTATTTTTACCGATTTTTGTTCCAGGTGCGCTATTTTCTATTGGTGATGGACATTCCGCACAGGGAGATGGCGAAGTAAATGTGACTGCCATTGAAACTTCCATGAACGGTAGAATTACACTTAAACTCCGTAAGGATTTACAATTAACAACACCAATTGCCGAAACTCCAACTGATATTATCACAATGGGTTTTGCTCAAACCTTAGATGAAGCCTTAGAACTCGCTTTAAAAAATATGATTGATTTTCTGGAACGCTTCACCAATTTGTCGCCAGAAGATTCTTATGTATTGTGTAGTTTAGCTGTGAACTTTCGCATCACTCAAGTTGTGAATAGTCCCCAAAAAGGTGTACATGGGATGTTACCGAAATCGATTTTATCCAAGAGTATTGATTTATAAAAGAGAAAAGTAAAAAGTAAAAATCAATGTTCACTTAATCTTTACTTTTGCCTTGTTCAGTAAAAAGCTTAATTAAGTTTCAGCAATATTTTTGTTAAGCTATGACCTAAATGTTCAATAGATTCTTGCTGTTTGGGATCTTTTAATGTGCCATCAGGATTAAAAGCTTCATAAGCTTTGGATACGGCTATTTGGTCGGGAAGTACCAAAACTTTGATGTTTCCTAAAATAGACCGCAGGTGAACCAAGCCCCGCAAACCACCAAGACCGCCTGGAGAAGCGCTCATAATCGTAGCAACTTTACCTGCAAAAGCGACCAATGGGGCTTCATTTTCAGATGGACGAGATGCCCAATCAATGGCGTTCTTCAAAACTGCTGTGAGCGAACTGTTATATTCAGGCGAAGCAATGAGAAATCCCTGATGAGAAATCATCAAATCCTTCAATGTGCGGGCGTTGGCTGGTAGTCCTTCTTGAGCTTCCAAATCTTCATCAAATAGAGGTAAGGGCAAATCCCGTAGGTCTAAATATGTCACTTGGGCGCCTGCTGCTTTCGCACCAGCCGCTGCAATTTTTACTAATTTTTTGTTGTAAGAATCTATACGGGTACTGCCAGCAAAGGCTAGGATTTTGGGTGTAGATGCCATAGTTAGAGAATGGGAAGGATTAGCTAACTCAGCTGCATTATCCTGTTTTTAGGCGATCGCTTTTTCTTACCTTTAGTTTTTCTTTAGAAACTTTCTTCCAGATTATCCCGAATTGGTCAGATTAAGCACCTTATCTCCTAGCTGAAAATCTAGAAGCCGACGAACATAAGCACTCCATGATTCGCTACTAAGTGGAAAAACTGATGCATAAAGCATAATACTGCTGATTGTATCGAAGAATAAATCAGAATCAGCATCTGCTTGCAGTTCTCCCCGCTCCTTGCCACGTTTTAGCACGATCGCAAACGCTTGCCGTCGAGGCTGTAGGTATTTCGCCCAATACATCTGAGCAAACTCAGGATTGGTTAATGCACTGCTAATAATCATGGCAACGGTCTGTTTCCCTAAAGGGTTGAGTGTCAGTTGTGCAGCACTCTCGATTAAAGAATCGATATCACCCCAGAAACTACCTGTATCAGGTATAACAACCTCTTGTCTAAGACTTTCAATGGCATCTGCAATCAACTCTTCTTTGCAACTATATCTTCGATAAATCGTGGTTTTGCCTACTCCAGCACGAGCGGCGATCGCATCCATACTCATGTGAGTAAAACCAACCTCTATCAGTAAATCAATTGTCGCCTGGAGAATTGCCTGATGAGACTCAACACTGCGGGGTCTTCCAGGACGCTTTTTAGCGGGTTCGCTCATGTAATAAGAACTTCATATTAACTTTTATCTCTAGCAAACCACAAATCTGTTTGACTTTGTATTTAATATTATCGATACTAATTGTATCGATAATATTAATCACAGACTTATGTCTTTGCAAACTCGACCCAAATATACCAACAAAAATAGCACTCAAACTTTACGTCAAGGGCTGGAGGAATACTACGCAGTCAATTTTCATATCACTCATCCCAAGACTCAACCAGAGGATTTTGCCAAAATCTTGCTTGCTCATGATGCTAGCCATGTCATTTATGGCTGTCACACGAATATGTACGACGAACTTAAGCTTTTGCCGCTGACATTTTGGACAAGTGACTTCAAATTTAGGGATTGGTTGCGTGAGCGCCAGAATCCATCTGTAAATGTGATGTATGAAGAGATGATCGAGCGTGATGGTGTGATTCAGTTGTACAGTTCTATTTTTTTTGAATTAATGCGATTAGTCCCAGAGTTGATTTCAATGTGGCTAAAAACTCGTAACCATAAAACTTTCGTCCCGTTTCTTAACTTTGAACCAATGTTAGACCGTTCACTGTTGGAAATTCGTCAAGAGTTTGACCTTTTTGCTTTCATCAAATAATTTTGGATTTTAGATGTTAGTCGAGAATGAACCAAAAAAATCTAAAATCGGCTTTTATTCAATCTAAAATTGTCAATCAAATCTTTTGTTTGGTCGCTTCCAGTAGCTTGACGCTGGCGTAGATAGCATCAATATGAGGTGTGGGGATTTGAGTGAGTTTTCCCAATTCTGCCACCGCACCAACGATCGCATCTATTTCTGTGGGGCGTCCGGCTTCAATATCTTGTAGCATTGAGGTTTTGTGGGCACCGACGTTTTCAGCCCCATTAATTCGCTGTTCTAGGGTAATGCCAAATTTTATACCCAAATTTTCAGCGATCGCCTGAGCTTCTGTCATCATTTGCCGTGCTAGTTCGCGGGTGAGGGGATAGCGGCAAATATCCTCTAAAGTCGCACCAGTTAAAGCACTGATGGGGTTAAAGGCTACATTACCCCACAACTTGATCCAGATTTCCGTGCGAATTTGATTGCGGATTGGTGCTTTGAATCCTGCTTGTTTGAGGGTTTGGGCTAATAATTGGATGCGATCGCTTTTACTGCCGTCGATTTCACCGAGAGTAAAGCGATCGCCTTCAATATGCTTAATTACACCTGGTTCAACTATCTCAGTTGCCGGGTAAACAACACAACCAATTGCCCGGTCAACCCCGATACCAGCTTCAACGATCCCATCCGGGTCAACAGATTGAATGCGTGTACCTTCATACTCGCCACCATGATGACGAAAGTACCACCAAGGGATGCCATTTTGGGCTGTGATAACTGTGGTGTGGGGATTGTAGAGTGTGGAAAGCGAGGGGGCGATCGCTGGAACACTGTGAGCCTTAACAGTTAAAATTACTACATCTTGTTCCCCTGCTTCCTGAATATCGCTAGTTGCCAAAGCCGGATGAGCAACTTGGCTAGAACCGTCCGCCATGACTAGCTTCAGTCCATTTTTTTTTATTGCTTCCAAATGAGAACCACGAGCAATCAGCGTCACTGTTTCACCAGCTAGTGCTAATTTTGCTCCTAAATATCCACCGATCGCACCCGCACCAACAATACAGATTTTCATTTTGTCAAAAGAATATGGATTATAGTTTATTACGATTTTAAGTTGAAAAATTCCAAAATTTTATGAGGCGACAAATCTATAGTAAAGTTGCTTTAATTCTAATATAGCGGTTATCAGTCCAGTTAAGTACACTTAGGAGAAAGCAATTCTACTGAT